>CAYPYX010000194.1:0-1523 GCA_964415065.1 uncultured Rhizobium sp. | reverse complement strand
TGTACTAGCCCCCTAATAGACTGGAGAAAAAAGTAAAAACAGTTTGACTTAATTGAAAAACCAATTAAATTGAACTATAAATGAAACAAACAAGAAGAAAATGGAGCGTTGAACAGAAGCTTCAAATGATCCAAGAATCGGAAACTGAAGGGGTCACACCGGTCATTCGTAAACACAATGTATCTCAGTCCTTGTTCCACAAATGGAAAAAACAATTTGATTTGAAAGGTGTTGCTGGCTTGAATGACAATTACAAGCGTATCGATCCTGAAAAACGAAGCCTAGAAACAGAAATCAAACAACTGCGTCAACTGGTTGGGAAGCTGAGTTTGGAGCTGGAATTCAAAAATGAACTGCTAAAAAAAAATCCTTGAGCAAACGACTGAAAATGAGTGTTTGCCGGCAGTTTAGTCATCGGACATCTGTGAGTAATGTAATCCAGTGGGCTGAGGTGAGTAATAGCGCATATTATTATCGGCATAAAGCCAACCGGCCAGGCCGAAAACCCACGATGTATACGTTAAAAGAAGACGGCACTGTTGTTGCGAATGAAGAGGTGATAAACGACATCAAACGGATTCTGCAAATTGAGTTTGTTTGCTACGGGTACTTACCCATGACCAGAGAGTTGAATGGACTTGGATACTTGATAAACCACAAAAAGGTATATCGAATTATGCGGGATGAAAAACTATTGTGTGGTCAAATTATCAGCACTTCGGCAGGTAAACGATCATTTGTTCAATTCAGAAAAATCGTTGCTGAATATCCACTGCAATATCTGAGTATGGATATCAAATTTATCCGAATTGACGCCACTGGGAAATTCTCCTATGTGCTAACGGTGATCGATGTTTACTCACGGGTGGTGTTAAATTATGTCTTTAAAAACTCCATCAAACAACACGATGTAATTTGGCTAATGAGCAGCATCGTGGGCAACAAAAAGACACAGGGAATCAGTATCCGAAACGATAATGGATCTCAGTTTTTAGCCAATAAAGTGCGGATATATTTGGACGAAATGGGAATCAACCAGGAGTTTACTCATATTGCCACGCCAGAAGAAAATAGCTATATAGAGGCCTTCCATAGCATCATGGAAAGAGAACTGGTATCGCGCTACGAATTTGATTCCTTCGGCCATGCGGAAATCAAAATGGCGCAGTGGATGCACTTTTACAACCACGTAAGAAGACACGGCAAAATCAAGCACCAAACTCCAGCGCAAAGACTAGCCAACTATTACAAAGAATGCACTCTGACATTGGATTTTGATAGGCCACAAATTGCCGCAAAGCCATTTGATAAGGCAAGGTTTTTTGAAAAAGAATTTTTGCCAATATCGAATAAAACAAACAAAAATTGTTTTGAAAAAATTCCATACAACCTTGACTATCAAATCGGCGTGGCTAACTTCGCCGATCAAAAGATGATGGAAATAACCTAAAAAATGTTATTTTTGATCGTTAATCAGTCAAACTGTTTTGCGCTTTTTGTCCTAAAATTAGGGGGTGATAGCA
>CAYPYX010000193.1:0-1525 GCA_964415065.1 uncultured Rhizobium sp. | reverse complement strand
AATATCTGAACGCATCTTCTTGATAAACGCCACGGCTTCTGGACCGGATTGTGAAGAAATTTGAGCATCGGAAGCAGCTGCAAAATCTTGAGAGTTTGCTAGCACGAAAATAAATCCAACCAATACTCCTGCAACAATTAAGGTTGATTTCACTAAAGATTGAGTGAACGACGCCGAAAATTTTTGAGTAAACAAAATATACAAACCGTAAATACCATAGAAAGGAACAATAGTTTGTGCTATTACCAACGCCATCATAGGTGTTCTAAACTTGTTGTAATAAGGCAAATGATTGAATAACCATTCATTGATACTAAAGTTCTTACCCCACGATAAAATCAATGAAACCAAAAATGTAAGGAGAGCAAATATGGTTAAATAGAAAAATTGTTGGGCTTTTTCCACTTCTTGGGATTCAAACTTTGCATTGGATGCATTTAATACTTTTTCTCTCCAATTCTGAATTCCGAATACGATAGACAGTATGAACAGGAACATCAAACTCGCTCCCATATAAACTGGACCACTGGTAAACTGCATGTCGCCAAAATAAGTTGGCAATCGATCCACTCCGAAATCATTCTCGGGTACCAATTCATCGGAGCTACCTCCTTTGAAACGGGGAACCAACAAAGTCATTGTCTCATCAATACCATAACTCCAACTGAAAGCGTAATCAATATCCAGACCTTTTGCTGAAACCTGTTTTGGTCCGTTTTGGGGGACTTCACTCGCAACCGCAGAGCCTCCACGCATGGTGGCCTTAGAATACTGTAAAGTGTCTTGGAATTTCCCAATTACGGTTAATAAACTCAAAACGGAAGCAACAACAGAAACTCCCACCATTTTCAAATAGTGCGCCCATTGTTTATTTTTAACGGTACGAATCAATTCAACCAATAAAAAGATGGCTAATATGATTCCCATATAAAAGGCAATCTGATAGTGGAAATAGGTAATCAACATGGCGAAGAATAAGGCGTACAAGGATCCCCCGAAAAGATATTTACCTCGCGACATCAGAAGAACACCCGCTATACTTCCCGGCATTACGGCCATAGCAAGAACCTTAGTGATATGTCCAGCCTCATAACTTGAAATACTGAACGTCATGAACGCATAACCCAAAGCCCCAGCTGCCGCTGTAACTCGATCCGAGCCAGCCACTAACAAGAGCACAAACATGCTCATCATGGATAAAAACAAGAACGAAAATGGTGGTTTTACTAGGTTAAATAGCTCCAAAGGACGCAATTTAAGAAGCAAACTACCCTGTGGAATACCGGTAATTAAACTTGAGGGCATCCCAGAAAACAAACGATCATTCCAATTGGGATGTTCCCCAGTTAGGGCCTTTACGGTATCTGCTGAAGCGCGCATGTATCGCACTTGCTGCATATCGCCTTGTTTCAACACCATACCATCTAAAGCTGGCGACATATACCACATAGAGATTACCCAAAAACCCAAAACGAACAGAAGAAAATATCCTGCTTTTTTCAAAATTGCTTGATTTGCATTCATA
>CAYPYX010000192.1:0-1539 GCA_964415065.1 uncultured Rhizobium sp. | reverse complement strand
CGCAAATTAGCGACCAACCCAATCCGTATGATATACTCGGTTATACCCAAGAAGAGTGGGCCATGATGGAAAAAGATCAAGGACAAACTTGGAAACATTTCTTAGATCAAAAAGCCTTATTTAGCTCGAATTTCAATGAATATCGACGTTACTTCGTTTACGGAAATAAAACTTTCGGTTCCGGAATCCCTGCAGATTGCCCTCCCATGATTGGAAGTTTTATAGGTATGAAAATTATTCAGAAATATAAATCAGAATCGGGTGCAACTTGGGAAGAAATCTTCAATGAAACCGATGCTGCTAAAATTTTGAGAATTTCCGGTTACAATCCCGTTCGATAGTTCGATAATACTTTAATGTTAACCCCGAATCTGCAACTAATAGCGAACTTCTGAAACTGAAGCTACACTAGAAACTACGACAGAGCCCGAATCTGAACTTAATTCGAGTTCATTTCCCAATCCAAACCAATCAGAATTACAACCATGAATCCCATCAAAGAATACTTACAAGAACGATTAAAAAACAACCATTTCATTAACCACATCGGTTTAGTACTTGAGGATGTTGAAACAGGACGTGCCACCATGTCGATCGATATCGAGAAACACCACTTGCAGCAGAATGGATTTATGCACGGAGGGGTAACCGCAACCTTGTGTGATGTGGTTACTGGAATTGCAGCCTATACCGCAGTAAAAGAAGGTAAAAATGTAGTAACGGCGGATTTAAAAATCAGTTATTTGAATCCATCCACCTCCAAAAAAGTTTGGGCAGAAGGCAAAGTGCGCAAATCGGGAAATTTCTTGGTTTTTTGTGAAGGCGAAGTGTACGATTTGTTCGAAGATGGCAGCCGAAAACTTGTGGCAACCTGCACATCCATCATGGCCGCAGTAGATATTCCGGTCGTTCCGTCGTAAATTTGGAGCCTTATGTCCACACAATACAGAGATGTACTTTACTCTAATTACCACAGCACTCAGAGCGGACGTGCCAGTTTAACCGACGCAAAGTCGCTATTTGAGCGTGAAAAATGGCGTTTTCAACTGGAATTATTGCCTTTAATGAGCTCGGTTTCCAAAACCGCTCGAATTTTTGATATGGGTTGTGGTAGTGGAAGTCTTCTTTCGGTTTTGGGGGACAATGGATTCCAGAACGCCTTCGGAATGGATTTAAGTCAAGAGCAAGTCGATTTGGCTCATAAAATGGGCGTTTCGCAAGTACAGTTGGGAAATGCTCTCGATTTCATTAAAAATTCAACTGAACCATTCGATGTAATTACAGGTACAGATATCATTGAGCACTTCACAAAAGATGAATTGGTGGAATTACTTCAAACCATTCAATCTAAACTCAAGCCCGGTGGAAAGGCTATTTTCAGAACTCCGAATTTAGATGCTCCATTTGCTTCGGTATTTGCCAATGGCGATTTGACACACGAAAATTACCTCAATGCATCGTCGGCACAACAAGTTCATTTGGCTTGCGGATTTCAACAAGTACACGTGTATGCATCCAAAATGAACATCCAAAACCCAG
>CAYPYX010000191.1:0-1665 GCA_964415065.1 uncultured Rhizobium sp. | reverse complement strand
TACTTAACCACCACCAAATCAAACCGGCAAGAGCTAGAACGCTCAGAATTAAGAAATAAATAGCATCCATTGGATTGGAGTTCGACAAAGCACTAAAAAAGTCATTGAACCCGTTTCGCACAAATTCAGGAAGTTGATTTCCCGATAAAGCAATTAGATACGTAGCACCAAAACTGATTAACAATAAAAGCAGCTTTAACGCTTCATACCGAAACTGCCATTGATTGCGAAGTTCAATCAGATCGCGGCTTTGAAAGAGATTTATAACCATATTCTGACGAATCAATGTTGCACCCAATGCTACAAGTGGCAACGTAACCCATCCCCAGTGAAAGACAAAAAAACCTAAAAATGCAAATATTCCGAGCACGAAACCACTCACCCACCACAATCGCCGAGTAAGCTGTTTGAATTCGAATTGAACAAACCAATTTGCCATAACAGAACCAACAACTAACTCATTGATCATCATAGCAAATTGCAAATAAAGCAAATACAAACTCAGACCTCCACGGAGTTGCGATCCGAGCAATCGAGAATATAATATAACTGTCAAAAACGCAGTAACCGCTTTGGCTAATTGCCAAGAATAATTGCGAGTTACTCCTTTTAGGTTCATCCTAAATCCTCCAAAAACATGCCCAATGCGGTCAATTTAAATAGACGATTTCGATCTAAAGGCGTGCATTTATCGCGAAGTTTCCACAGTTTTTCTCGATATGAACGCTGTACATACGGATCCAACCGCGATGAAAGCACAAACGATTCCCAACGGGGCATTTCGCGCATATTCAGCCAGTCTTCTGGAAGTGTAAATCCTTTTTTATCGGTTCGAGCATACAAATCCAAAGGCAATAAATCCTTGAATGCGTTTCTCAAGATTCCTTTGGGATACCCTCCTTCACTCAATTCTTTCAGACCAAATTTCCCAAACAATGAGCCCGGTAACGACAAATCATCAGCAAAAGGGTTTCGGCTCTCCAATTGAAATGCCATCCCATTGCGATCTTCCCAAGCCAACATTTGTTGCAACCGTCCGTAAAACTTGGGATCCAATGAATTTCCATAATAGTCACCCATCATCAATTCGGTTAAATCCCGTACCGGTGGATGCAATTCAATCTCGGATTGAATAATTTCGGAATCAAAAGCCTGTCCCCAGATGCGCTTATCTATGGATTTTTTCATTGAATCCGACATCCAGTTTCGCAATTTGCGCTTCAGCGCCATGGCTCTAATTTTATTCGGAGATAATGGCCAGTGATCTTTAAAATCAGTAATGCTGTGTTTATCTTGGTTGTAGGCTTGAACGAAATAATCGGGATAACCACCAAACAGTTCATCAGCCCCTTGTCCGTTGAACAAAACAGTAATATCATTATTGCGAACGGTTCTGCAGAGAACAAAATGACCAACATTATTCCATGCCACGGCAGGACGAGCCGTTTTCGCTACTAAATCGCGCAAATCATCCGTTGAAAACTGAGCTGCATCGATTCGATGCCAACTTCCTCCGTGTTTTTGGTGTACTTTTTGCTGCCAAGCGGATTCGTCGCCGGGTAAACCCGGTGCACCCACTGAAAATAAATGCAGTTTTGCATCCATCCCCAAAAGCCATCTACCCAAGCCCAAAATAATGGCACTATCAATTCCACCACTCACAGC
>CAYPYX010000190.1:0-1672 GCA_964415065.1 uncultured Rhizobium sp. | reverse complement strand
GTCCATGTTGCTGATCAGCCCAAGCTAGTGGTGATTGATGAAATCCAAAAAGTTCCTGGATTGTTGGATGAGATTCATTGGTTAATGGTGAATAAGCAGGTACAATTTATACTGAGTGGTTCTAGTCCGCGTAAAATAATACGATCTGGAGCCAATCTTTTAGTCGGTAGGGCGTTGAGGAATGAGTTGTATCCATTAGTATCTGCCGAAATTGACGATTTTCAATTGGGTAAAGCATTGAACAATGGTTTATTGCCAAGGCATTATTTGAGTTCTAATTCTAAGAAACTAATGGATGCCTATATAGGAAATTATTTGAATGATGAAATAGTTGCTGAAGCAAAAATAAGGAACGTTCAGGCGTTTTCTCAGTTTCTTAAAGCGGCAGCTTTTTCGAATGCGGAACAAGTTAATTATTCCAATATTGCATCAGATTGTGGTGTAAGTCATAATACTATACGGGAGTATTTTCAAATATTGGAAGATACATTAATTGGGAGATTCGTGCCCGTTTACCAAAAGAAGCCCAAGCGAAAAGTTATCCAAACTCCGAAGTTTTATTTTTTCGATTTGGGAATTCCTAATAATTTATTGAAGCGAGGGATAATTGAGCCTGGTACAGAAGCTTTTGGACATATATTTGAACATTTTATTTACCAAGAATTACATGCACACAGTAAATATTCAGAACTTGATTACTCTATTTCTTATTGGCGAACGGTGAGTCAAATGGAGGTGGATTTTATACTGGGTGATAACCAAATCAGTATTGAAGTAAAAGGAACCGATAATGTGAATTCTAAACACCTCAAAGGTTTGAAGAGTTTCTCGGAAGAATATGTTACTCAAAAGCAAATACTGGTTAGTTTAGATCCAATTGAGAGGATGGTGGGTGATATTCATTTAATGCCTTGGAGGTTATTTCTACAGCGGCTTTGGAACGGAGAACTGATACAATAAAAGCAACCGGAGTTACAACATCAAATTAAAAGGAAAAGCATATTCAATTGAAGGCTTAATGGCGCACTCCTAAGTTTTTAATTTCGCGCAATACATTCAAGATTTGAAAGACTGTATTCATTCAGGAGCAAAATTTATTGTTCTTCGTGTGAAACCTACAAGCTGCAATGAATAATTGATCTTGTGCGAATTTACGAAATACAAAGTACTTATTTAAGTACTTCATAAAGTTTGTTTTTGCAGAGAGGAAGGGATTACTCGCTGCTATGCAGACTCGTGAGCTCCTCCTTCTAGTCGTCGGTTCTAACCCTCTGCTCAAGGTCTCATCCATTGTTAAAAAACAAAAGAGCGTCCGTTTGCACAGCGCTCTTTTGTTTTTTGCAGAGAGGAAGGGATTCGAACCCTCGATACGCTTTTGGCGTATACACACTTTCCAGGCGTGCTCCTTCGACCGCTCGGACACCTCTCTGTATTTACTGCAAAGATAGTGAATTTTGCAGCATTATGCAGAAATTATGCCGAGTAAATTTCTCTAATTCATGGATTATTGCAGATTGTAGTGACTATTTTATCTAAATTTAACTACAATTCAACTTCACAATTCAAAATTATTTTGCCCCAATTGAAGCTACAAACTCCGCTACGCTCATCCAATTCTCACCCGTCCAAATGTAACCTTCCATTTCCATGAATTCTGTGTTTTCAATGATAA
>CAYPYX010000189.1:0-1710 GCA_964415065.1 uncultured Rhizobium sp. | reverse complement strand
AAATGAAATTGTCGGGTTGTTAATTGTGGTCGACTCTAAGAGCTTTCCTCCTATATCTCGGACTTCAATTTTATATCCCAAGAAATCTAGAAAACTACCAATTTTAATCAGTAGTTTGTCTGATGTGGGATTGGGGAAAATTTCAATATCTGATGTGATAATTGGAGAACTTCCCGATAAAGGGATGGTGAAGTGCAAAGTATCTTCAACCGAAATATACGTAGTATCAAATACACTCACATAGGTGGTGTCGTAGTAATTGACTTTTAACCAAATGGTATCAACATATTCAGTGGTGATGGTATCGTACACCTTAAAATAACCTGTATCCCATATAGTCACTTTGGTTGTATCAAAGACTAGATGAAAAATAGAATCATATACTATTAACGTGTCAATATGCACAAAGAAACACGTATCAGCTAATTTGAAGGTGACATCATTGGAGGTATCTGCACAAATGTCAGTTGAAGCCAATAACCTGAAATTCATTTCCTCATGATAAAATTGAATCGTATCAACTTCCAATTTAACCTTTTTCACACCGCTGTATGGTTTGGCTTCCATTATATTCCCAAAATCTACATTTTTGCTGCGAGCTTGCCATTGGTAGCGAACATTTGAATACCCTTTAATCGTATCTGAATGAATAGCCGCATAATCACCTACTTTATAGGTTCCACTGCCTGAGTTAACAATGCTATCTAGTATAAATGTATCACAACATCCTCCATCTACAAAAATGGAAAAGGTTCGAAAGGTAACCATAGGGGGTGAACAGTGATTATCAGTAACTTTAACACGCAAAGGATAAATATGATCTCTTGCATCATCGACGGTGGTGCTCCAATCAAATTGATATTCGTAATGGTTAGTGGCTTTTTTAGTCTCAGTGAGCTTTGCTCCTTTGGGCAAACCTGACCAGTTAATTTCTAGGGTATCAGGAGAACTCTGATAACCACTCCATGTACTGTCTTTGATGCTAAAATTGAAGGATAATTTCCTTTTAGCACATACTCTGTGATTTTTAACTTGATCCACTTTAGGCGCAAGATTATATGCCGATGTATTGCTTCCTGAAACTGTTAAATCCGTTGTCCAAACGGCTAAATCTCTACGAGTACATCCCATATATTGGTAGGTGCCCAAAGAATCTTTACGATATTGACGGGCTTCCACAACTAACGTGTAAAATCCAGAACAGTTGTAGGGAGTTAACACTAAATCACCTGTCCATTTATTTAAATAAATACCTTTTGGGACAAAATCCTCAGGCTCAGGAGTGCATTTAATGGTGGTTGTGGGTACACAATAACAAACGATAGGATAATCATAGGATAATGGTGAGGAATAGCTCATAAAACTACTGTATCCAGATGTTTTACCCTTTGCCCAAACATAAGAAATAGAATCTTGATCTGGATCATTTACACCATAACTCATGTAATTTCCAACATTACATTGGAGTTTGTTCATTGGCGTGGAAACATATTCACCGGAATTGTTATAAGCCATTTGGGGAGAAGTTAAATTACACAAACTGATCTCCGCATTGAATAAGGTATAATTGGAGCTTTGACCGGTTCTACCGTAATTTACCAAAACATAGGGAGTAAAAATACATCGGCCAGCGCTGATATGACCTTTAATGGTGCTATTGGTCAAATCAACTGTGTCGGTGTAACGGTGCCTTTCTAAACCATAACCTTG
>CAYPYX010000188.1:0-1742 GCA_964415065.1 uncultured Rhizobium sp. | reverse complement strand
CACTACCTGCTTACACCGCTTCCATTCATCCCGTCTATTCCGATCAACCCCTCTTTCTGAAAACGCTAAATTTCAATTTGCAAAGTTACAACTCTTTTTGCTATCTTCGAAAATTACACAACAACTTATAACCAATAACTTATGAATCCCATCGAAAAAAATCCCCCCGAAAACTCCCACAAATCCGCCATACAACTCCGGCAACGAAATGGCCTAAAATTCCTTGCTATTGGAGCATTTGTTGGCTTTATTTCTTGCATACTCTCAATCCTGAACCCGGTAGAATCCATTTATCACATCAATCTTTACTTTTGCCCCAGCATAGCCGTTGCTCTTATTTTTTATGGTCTTTATCTGATTTTTGAGTAATCCATCTCGTCGCTGAACTCCTTTTGCTAAATTTGCTCTATGGAATACGTAAACCTTGGCAAATCAGGACTACCCATCTCTCGACTATCCTTTGGATCTTGGATCACCTTTGGGAATCAAATTCAAAATCAAATATCCGAAAACCTTATGGATATCGCTTACAATGCGGGAATCAACTTCTTCGATAACGCCGAAGTTTATGCCGCAGGACAATCCGAAATCGTGATGGGCGAAATCCTAAAGAAAAAAAGTTGGAGTCGCGATTCTTACATCGTTTCCAGCAAAGTATTTTTTGGAGCCGGAGCCACCCATCCCACACAAAAAGGTCTACACCGAAAACACATTATTGAGGCATGCAATCAAGCCTTAAATCGACTTCAAGTTGAATATTTAGATTTGTATTTTTGCCACCGTCCCGATAAATCCACTCCCATTGAAGAAACCGTATGGTCCATGCATCAATTAATTATGCAGGGTAAGATTTTATATTGGGGAACGTCAGAATGGAGTGCTCAAGAAATCATGGAAGCCCACATGGTGGCACAGCGATATAATCTCATTGGACCTATTGTTGAACAACCTCAATACAATATGTTGGTTCGCGATAAAGTGGAAGTAGAATACAAACAAATTTACAAAACGGTAGGACTGGGAACTACCATTTGGAGTCCACTAGCTTCGGGTTTATTAACTGGCAAATATTTAAATAACACCACTTCGAGCACTCGCTTACAACGCAACGAATTGGATTGGTTAGCAGAGCGTTTATTAACTCCTGAAAATCATGTGAAAGTGCAAAATTTACACACTTTTGCACTGGAATTGGGGGTAAGTCTACCTCATTTAGGCATTGCTTGGTGTTTGAAGAATCCAAATGTTTCCACGGTAATTTTAGGAGCATCAAAGGAGGAACAACTCATTGAAAACCTAAAAGCTCCTGAGATCATGCATTTACTTACGGATGAAGTGATGCAAAAAATTGAAAGCATTCTTCAAAATACACCCATTCATCCACAATACTAATCATAAAGGGGAATTTACTTTGTCGTACTAAAATATATTGACCTTTATTTCAGGCGGAAAAATCAGCAATAAAAAAGGCCTCCAAGGAGGCCTTTTGAAAATATAAAATCAATGAATAATTATTTCTTAATTGTAGAGCGCATTTTATACATTCCGAATGCAACAGCACTACCAACAACTGTGAAGATACCACCATCTACCGGCACATCTACCACATCATCGTCAAATCCTGCTTGGGAAAATGCAAAAGATATCAAGCAAAAAGAAAGCAAAAAGAGAACATTCTTCTTCATAAGTACTGCAAAAGTATAAATAATTTTGAATATTGTCCAAATTTTTTTAAAATAATT
>CAYPYX010000187.1:0-1805 GCA_964415065.1 uncultured Rhizobium sp. | reverse complement strand
ATTTTGTTCCTGCATAAATTAATAAAGTCGCAAGATAACGCGCATCAATTATAAAACGTTCACGTGACCTTGAAAAAAACTGCTTTCGTGTGACATCGTGAGTCCTGCAAACAAGGTCAATTACCTTATCTTCAAATGAATACACGTAATGTTCTTCCTTCTCAAGAATCATCCGTTGTAACTCCTTCGCGTTTTCATTGGTAAACACGTTTAGAAACTCTCGGTAGTTCTTAATTCGATACCTGTCTAAAAATTGTATTAAAGAATTACTCATTGTTACCTCCTATTTGTAAATCCCACCATTTATGCATTTCAATAATTACTTCCGCTTTGGTTTTTCCTCGTGTTCTCATATGAAATTTATCATCACTACATTGCCACGTATTACTCTCTTTAAAATAGTCAACAGCAAAACATTTACCTTTATATTCGTGAATGCTTTCAGCACCTTGTAAGAATGGATTGCTATTCATCTTTACCTCCGTATGTTTCGTTGTAGTATTCATTTCCATCTTCAAATTCTTTACGACCGACACGGTTGTAAAAGTAATTATAATTTCCATCATTCCATACTTTTACAATCTGCTCACGTTCCATTTGCTTGGCTATTCGAAATACCTCATTCCATTCTTTTGTACTTTTAGAATGTATAAATGTATCATTTTTTATTTCCTGAATTAGATAATCAGTTGCTGTTTGTTTACTCATCTCCTTCGTTTTTAATTGTTCGTTTTTCACTTTCCAAGATTAGTTCTACGATTTCCTTTGAACTGATGCCAGTATACTTACTTATCTTGGTAATATCGCACACGTGCATTAACATCGGGTAACGTGTCCACTTTTGCGCCTGTGGATAACTGATTGACATTGCCTTCGCAAGGCTCGGCGTAGTGCCGAACCAAGCGAAAACAAAAAGTTCCCATTTACTTTTCATCTTGTAATTTGCAAATTAGTTCTATAATTGGATTAAATAACTTTGCGATGTGCGGATCATAACCGTGTTCTTTTCTTTGATCTAAAGCACACACCAAAACTTGTTGTAATTCGTTGTTCATAATAATGGTTTTAAAATTTTAATTGTTTCGTGCATTCAGAATGGAAGGTCTCCCGAATCCATTTTAGAGTTAGAGTTCGCGCTATCTTTCGCATCGTCAGTTAAACCAATGCCAGTCAATAGATATTTTTCGAATAGTTGAGCAACCTCAATAATTTTAGCTGGGTTCTCGGAATGGTTCATATCAACGGAAGCCTTTAATGCTACTGCACGTGCGATTGATTCCTCTTTGTCTTTCGAGTTGTTTGATTGGTAGTTCCCACCTGTGGAACTCGGAGTAAATGAACGCTGTTCCTGTACCCATTTAATCTTGTGACCTCTACCACTTGGGGTTATCTCGTAACTCTTTGAGTCACCAACCGCGAAAGGTGGTTGTTGTG
Organism: uncultured Rhizobium sp.; assembly: GCA_964415065.1. Classification (GTDB taxonomy): domain Bacteria; phylum Bacteroidota; class Bacteroidia; order NS11-12g; family UBA955; genus VMCP01. The sequence continues at coordinate 371 of CAYPYX010000187.1, read as the reverse complement.
ATTTGCTGAAGACAGTTCCTGTGTCTCCATTTTCCATTGTAACTTCGAACTTAAACATATCGTTCCAAGTTCCCGCGCCTTGCACGTGTGTGATTTTTGATGTAGCCATCGTTTTATTTATTTAATTGTTAAATTGTTTTCGGTATCGGTTGAGCCTTTCGCCCATCTTTCGTCTGTATGGATTGGATGCGGTGCGGTATGTGTATTATTGCAGTTCTCACACCATCCTTCGCAATCCTGTATTGAAGTCCATACTGGCTTTTGATATTCATTGTGAACCATTGTTCCACAATTCTCGCAAGGTACGTACTCTCTCATTTTTGGTAGGTTCTTTCAGTTAAAAGTTCTTCCATTCTTTCAAGGGGGCTACG
>CAYPYX010000186.1:0-1808 GCA_964415065.1 uncultured Rhizobium sp. | reverse complement strand
TAAATAACGAAGTAGCTGCCAGCTGGACAGATATCTCCGAGATTCATAACCCTACCGTTCCAATAAGAATGGGGATCGCTAATTTTAGATTTTTCAGTTTGATATACCAAAGCACCCCAGCGATTGTAAATGTACACATCGTGTAAAAGCGACTCGTTTCTATATCCAATACGATGTAAATCGTTGATTCCATCGTCGTCAGGTGTAAAGACATTGTAAATCCAAAAGGCCAATTTATAAATATTGATCCATTGACAAACCGTGTCACGACAATTAAGAGAGTCCCAGACTTGTAGACAAACTTGGATTTTACGATCCTGTTGGTTATTGTATTGATGTGCAGTATTGTAATGAATTGAATCCGAAATACCGTCCCCAAAACTCCAAACAAAACCAATGTTACCGGTGCTTTTTTGGACAAATGAGAAGTAGGGATTGTCGGTGGAGTCCAAATCAAAATAACCTTTGATGGGAGATAAATTGAGTTGAATGGAAATGGAGGAATCGCAACCGTTGAATGAAGTAACCGTATCTAAAATTGTGAACGGGGCAGAGTAAGATTGATTTTTATATGTAAAAACTTCGTTCGGACACAGGGTCAAAGAAATGAATGTATCTAACTTCGGATAAAATTGGATTTTACGTCGCACAATAGAATCACATCCCCATTGTGCTTTGAGGGAATCCACGTGTATAGCGTTTTGTGTGTAAGACTTACCACTAAAAACAGCCGTATCGCCCCAGCAGAAAGGATATAGAATGGCGTAACTGGTATCTTTTCCAAAATCCGCACGATACACCCAAATAGAATCACAACCGTTTGATTGTTTGAATGTGTCAGAGAACCACCCGCTGGTGTAAATGAGTCGATGAGGTTTTGTATTATTGGGAATAAAGAAGGTGTCTTGTGAGCAGCCAACGAGATACAAAGTGTCTCTTTTTACTGGAGAAAACGTAATTTGATACTGAATTAAAGAATCGCAACCGTCCTTATTGGTGAGGTGTACAGAGAATGCTGTGTCGGAGCTGAAGTACAACCTACGAATAGAATCTGAACCAGAACCTGATCCTGAACCTGAACCTGAACCTGATCCCGAAGTGTCTGAAAACACATTCAAAAAGAAAGTATCGCCTTCACAGAAGTTTAAAAGTAACTGAGTTGTGTCTTTGAATCGAGGAATGAATAAATATTTTTGGTATGGACCGTTACAATCGTATTGAAAAGAAATTGTAAGCTCAATGGTGTCAGAAAGGCGTGGATTTTTTAGAGTGTCTATTTGACCAATTTTAAGATTCATTTGTCGCACAACAGAATCCTTTTGATGGTTACGAACAGACCATAGGAAAGTTATTTGAGAATTGGAATCGAGTAAATTTTGATAACCGGATTGCCAAGGTCCTACACCGGATTTTGGGCTATCTGCAGAATCAAATAAGTTAGCCACTGCAGCGTAATCACCTTGACAGCTATTAATCAGAAATGTATCAATTTTAAAAAGAGTCAAATTGCAATTGTATGGACTGTTGAAAGAAGCAACAAAACTGTCACCGGTGACAAAAACAGAACCAGAGTTTCGATCAAGCCGCACGTCGATAGTAGCTCGAGGAGTAGCTTGAATCAACTTAAAAGTAGTATCATAAATAAATTTGGATCCGGTAAAATGATAGACCAAAACCTGGGCAGAGTCTCCACCGAGAAAAACACGATTACAGTCGTCAACCGCTATTCCAGATTGACCGATGTGACCACGAACACCATTGTGATAAGGCACAGAGTCGATAGCGAGAATGTTGGAATTGTCGATATC
>CAYPYX010000185.1:0-1827 GCA_964415065.1 uncultured Rhizobium sp. | reverse complement strand
GTACTTTGGTCGTTGATTTGATGGGGGATTTGGATGTTATTTAAATAGAATTTAGATATTCCACAAGATCTTTTTCAAAAGAATGGAACGATTTATTCTGTCCGCCATTGATCTGAAATTCCTAAAACTTTGTAATTTTAGCAAGTTTTAGGAATTTTGACTAATTAAAATAGACTTCTGTTAATCCGAAATATTCCAATTTGGAATCAGGAATCGGTTGTGTAGGATTTGAGTACAAGGATTTCCAATTGATAATTCAAAATGCTACTATTTCTAAGTTTAACTTATTAATATTTTTGAGAATTACGGCCATAGTAAAACCGATTCCAAATCACCCCCATCCAATGCTTCGAATTGGCCTTTGTCGTTGAGGTGAACTCTGGAGGATTCTACCGATAAATCGTGCTCGTAAAAGTAAATCCAACCCTGCTCCGATGCCAAACGATTCGTTTCCTCACGCTCCTGCATGGTTTTTAAGGGTTCAATGTCGTACGACATTACAAAATTCGGTTTGATGTGAGCAGAACTGGGAAACAAATCCGCTCCATACAACACTTTTCTACCATTCTCTAAATAAATTAAGGGAGTAATCATTCCCGCCGTATGACCGTGTACTACCCTGATTTCTATACAATCCGCCAATATATCGCCAGCTTCCAGAAATTCCACTACACCAGCATCCATCAAAGGCATGAAATTTTCTTTTAAAAACGATGCTTTTTCGCGGGGATTGGGATTACAAGCGTGATCCCATTGTGTTTTGGTACAATAATATTTGGCGTTCTTAAACACCGGCAAATAACCGCTATTAGCATCCCCCGAAACCGCCCCACCGCAATGATCGAAATGCAAATGCGTGAGCAAAACATCCGTTATATCATTGAACGAATATCCCAAATCCCTCAAAGAACCTTCCAAGGAATGCTCGCCGTTTAGATGGTAATGTCCAAAGAACTTTTCCGACTGCTTATTGCCTATTCCGGTATCAATCAAAATCTTACGATCCCCCGAAACCACCAACATACAACGCATGGCCCAATTACACAAATTGTTCTCATCGGCTGGATTCATTCGATTCCAAAGTGTTTTGGGAACCACTCCAAACATCGCTCCCCCGTCTAACTTAAAATTCCCAGTGTGTACAACGTGTATTTCCATGTGTTTATCGTGTTTTTAGGTTTTGTATTGAAATTTTATCAAGGCCTTCTGCACTGAATAACTTTTACTTCTATGTTTAATACAATAAATAAGTTATCACCACAACTTAAAACTCACCGCAAACGTCGGTTAATGCTTCGCAACCCGACTCAGTGATTAAAATAGTATGTTCAAATTGTGCGCTTAATCGTCCATCTATGGTACGAGCCGTCCATCCATCTTTTCGATCGATTTTACAACGCGCTTTGCCCGCATTAATCATGGGTTCAATGGTGAAAATCATACCTTCTTTTAAAATGGGACCGGTATTTTTTTCAGCGATATGTGGTACGTCAGGTTCTTCGTGGAATTTGATTCCCACGCCATGTCCGCAAAATTCATAAACCACGCTGTATCCATGTTTGTGAGCATGTTCAGCAATGGCATATCCAACGTTTCCTAAACGTGCACCGGGTTTGCATTCAGCCATCCCAAGTCGCAGACATTCTTTGGTAGTTTCTACTAATTTCACAGCGTACTCTGAAGGCGTTCCTACATAATACATTTTGCAAGTATCGCCGTAAAATCCATTCAAAATGGTGGTAACATCAATATTTACGATATCTCCATCTTGTAAAACGGTTGCATTCGGAACTCCATGACATACTACGTCGTTGGGAGAAATACAGG
>CAYPYX010000184.1:0-1845 GCA_964415065.1 uncultured Rhizobium sp. | reverse complement strand
TTGGATGCAACGCAGAGCGTGGTTTTTCGGAAGGTTGTGAGATGAAATTATGAATTCACATGCAAATAATCGTTTTGCGGTGAAAAAGCTGTATTTTCACTGCATAATATGCGGTGAAAATTATGTATATCCACAAAAGAGAAAATTGGACAAACTTCGTTTGGACTCGCTGCATAAAAAAAGCCCAACGCGTAGCGTCGGGCTTTTTCTTTGTCGGGATGGCGAGATTCGAACTCACGACCCCTTGCACCCCATGCAAGTGCGCTACCGGGCTGCGCTACATCCCGAAGTTTCTCTGAAAATTACTGCTCTCTTTTCAGATCGCTTTGTGCAATTTTCAACCTCCCGGTGAAATTTAAACGCATGGGAACGGGTCACCCTTAAAGGGACTGCAAATATACGAAAAGATTAATAATTTATTTATGTAAATCGGCAAAAATCAGAACCCCACTATACACCAACAATCAATCGAGCCACTCGCTCCGATGCAAATTCTCCAGATGCACCCCGCAATTGTGCTTCCAATTCCTTGTAATCATTCAAAACCCGCTCTCGGTTCGTTATCAATCTGTCTATCGCCCCCATTAAAACATCCTCCGAAACCACCTTCAAATGCTCCTCAACCGCCAACCGTTTCAGCAGAATGTTTACCAAACTCACGTATTGAATTTTCAGTACTTTCGAAGCTACCCAATAAGTGAGTGGATTTACTTGGTAAGCCACGATTTGGGGACAACCCAATAACGCAGTTTCCAAAGTAGCCGTGCCACTTGCCACTAGCGCGAAACCCCCATCAACAGCCGTTTCATGCAATATGTTGAAGGTATTATTAAATTCAATCGTTATTCTGCCCGTTTCCCACAATTCCAATAACTGATATCGCTCTAAAATATCTCGATAGAATTCTTGACTCAATCCAGGAGCAGCCGCAATTCGAATACACCCTGTGGAGCTTCCCTGGATAGAAAGTTTCCGCACCGCTGTTTTGATGAACACCGGCAACAACGATGCTACTTCGGCTTTCCTGCTTCCAGCTAGTAACGCAATGCTGCTGAACTCACCATGAGTTTTTGAATGATTATGATTCAATCCAATTCCCGGTTCTTCGCGTAGCTTTCTATATTGAACTACCGATTCCAACGTAGGATTTCCAACGTATACGGATTTCATCCCCCGAGAAGCAAAAAATTCCGGTTCAAATGGGAAGATTACGTACAAATGATCGATGCATTTTCGCATGGTTTTTACGCGACGCTCATTCCACGCCCAAGCCTTGGGCGCAATATACCAATGAACTTCAATACCCAATTTTTTAGCAAATTTTGCCAAGGGTAAATTGAAGCCCGGATTGTCGATAAATACTACTTTTTCGGGACGGTATTTCAGAATATCGCGTTTGGCTTGCTGCATGAAGCCGCGAATAGTTCGAATGTTTTTAATAACTTCTACCAGTCCCATAATAGCTCTATCGCGATAATGCGATAGTAATTCCATGCCGGCTTCTTCCATTTTATCGCCGCCCCAGCCTAAGAGTTTTACTTGGGGATGCAGACGTTTCAACTGGTAAATCAACTCCGAACCATGCTGATCTCCACTGGCTTCCCCCGCGAAAAAAAACAGGGTAGAATGTTCGGCCGAAGTGGTGTCCAAAGGTTGCATTTGTTTGATAGTTCTGGTGTTATCAGTTAATGTTTAACTCTCGTGGAGCGTTGGATTCAGAGTTGCGTTGAAGTTGATTGCGAGCAAAATTATATTAAAACCCTTCAGCAATTCGCACCAAGGCTACGGTTGCTGCAATCATGGTGGCAATCATCCAGCCTCGAGCGTAAAAAATATGTTTATCCT
>CAYPYX010000183.1:0-1851 GCA_964415065.1 uncultured Rhizobium sp. | reverse complement strand
CTACTGGAACATTAAAGAAGCCTTGAATCTGTGGAGCGTGTAGTTCCATGGTCATCACACGATTAGCCCCAGCAGTTGACAACAAGTCTGCCACTAACTTAGAGGCAATGGAAACACGCGGTTTGTCTTTTCTGTCTTGTCGAGCAAATCCATAATAAGGGATAACTGCTGTAATGTAGTTAGCACTCGCACGCTTTGCAGCATCGATAGCCATCAACAACTCCATTAAGTTATCACTATTGGGATAAGTGCTTTGAACGATGAACACATCACATCCCCGAACGCTTTCTTGAAAGTTAGGTTGAAATTCACCGTCGCTGAATCTACTTACTGCTAGATCGCCGGGCGTAGAACCATAAAACTCGCAAATGGATTGTGTGAGTGACTGGGAGGCAGATCCTCCAAAAATTTTTACAGGATGTATTAACGATGTCATAATGGGATTCTACTTTCTCACAAGATTTCTCAAGGATATCATCAAACCTTTTAGTTGTCCGACTAGGGCTCGAACCTAGACTCTTCTGAACCAAAATCAGACGTGTTGCCAGTTACACCATCGGACAATTTTCGGAGTGCAAAGATACATAAGTTTTTTATTTTGCAAATATTGAGTTGGTTTTTTTTTGAATACTCTATTGCAATTAACTCTTTAACATTCCCAAAGCAACAAATAATTCACTGTATTTATTTGAATTTCAATATATTGAGTTTTTGTTTATTTTTAAGTCAAATTTATTCAACAAGACACTATAAGCCAATCACGTAGCTAAAGCATTTACATTTTTTGAACAAACTGAGTGGTTGATTTTACTTTACTCCTTAATTGAACTATATAATTCCCTGGTTTTAACCCTCTCAAATCCACTTGTTGTTGATATTCTCCAACCGGAAATGTTTTTTGGAAAACCGATTGAACTAAATTCCCTAAAGGATCATACACATTTAATGCTAATTCTCCTCCTCCATCAGTTTCAAAATCTACGACAATGTATTCCTTTGCTGGATTCGGATAAATGGGTTTCATTCGAATCTGGGTCATATAATCAGCAAATTCTTCTAAAGTGGAAAGACTGCTCTTAAAAATTGGAAGTGTATTGTAATCTTTACCACCCAATATAGAGCTCACCTCCGTTTCTGATAATTCAAACCAATCTTTCAAAACACTTGCATAAACTTGTCTGAAATCAAATTGCATAGGTACATTATCTTCAACTGTAGTTGTAGAAGGAATTGATGGATTATTCCCAATAATACCGGATTGCACAGCATCACCAAACACAATTAATGGTGCAGCAGCACCATGATCTGTACCACCTGATGCATTGCTTTGCACCCTACGTCCAAACTCGCTAAATGTCATACCAACCACTCGATCACTTATCCCCAATAATTTTAAATCATCTTGAAATGCATCAATTGCCGTACTTAGATTTTCTAAAAGTGTAGCATGAGAACCATCCTTATGCGAACTACTATCGACCTGTTCAGCATGTGTATCAAACCCACCCAAACTCACCATATAAACAGGGGTTTTTAAGCCACCAGAAATCAATTTAGCTACAATCTTTAATTGTTCAGCCAGTCCATTTCCTCGTCCTCCAGAAGTTGGATATTTCGTGGATTTATTTGAACCTAGACCTGCTGCTTTTTTAATAACGTCTGCATATTTATTGGTTTGTTGGGCAAGTAATCGGATGTAACTCAATTCATCACCATATGGAGTAGCGGGAGCAGAACCAGTAGAATTATCAACGATATTGTAAAACGTAGTTGGGTCTGTAATAGCCATTCCCATACTTGTACTAGGACCCATAAATGCCAACGAAACCATAGCACCTATTTGGATTGCAA
>CAYPYX010000182.1:0-1851 GCA_964415065.1 uncultured Rhizobium sp. | reverse complement strand
CTACTGGAACATTAAAGAAGCCTTGAATCTGTGGAGCGTGTAGTTCCATGGTCATTACACGATTAGCACCAGCAGTTGACAACAAATCGGCCACTAATTTAGAAGCAATGGAAACACGAGGTTTATCTTTTCTGTCTTGACGTGCAAATCCGTAATAAGGAATAACGGCTGTAATGTAATTGGCACTAGCACGCTTTGCAGCATCAATGGCCATCAACAATTCCATCAGGTTATCGCTGTTTGGATAAGTACTTTGAACAATAAACACATCGCAACCGCGAACGCTTTCTTGAAAATTAGGTTGGAATTCACCGTCGCTGAAACGACTAACCGCCAAATCACCTGGCGTAGAACCGTAAAACTCGCAAATGGATTGTGTGAGTGACTGGGAGGCAGATCCTCCAAAAATTTTTACAGGATGTATTAACGATGTCATAATGGGATTCTACTTTCTCACAAGATTTCTCAAGGATATCATCAAACCTTTTAGTTGTCCGACTAGGGCTCGAACCTAGACTCTTCTGAACCAAAATCAGACGTGTTGCCAGTTACACCATCGGACAATTTTCGGAGTGCAAAGATACGTAAGTTTTTTATTTTGCAAATACTAGATCTAGATTTTTTTGTAAATCGCATCGCTATTGTTATAAAATAACTCTCATAAACCCTATTTACAATGTTTATCTAATTGTTTTACAATGTTTTAAATTTTTGTTGAATTTTACTTCAAATTTATCCAACAATTACTCTCTTATAAAACACTCAGTTATAGACTTTATATTTTCTGTACAAACTGAGTAGTAGATTTTACTTTACTTCTCAATTGAACAATATAATTTCCCGACTTCAAACCTCTTAAATCTACCTGCTGTTGATACTCACCAACGGGGAAGTTTTTTTGAAAAACAGATTGTACCAAATTCCCCAACGGATCGAATACGTTCAGAGCCAATTCTCCTCCGCCATCGGTTTCAAAATCCACTATAATGAAGTCTTTTGCGGGATTGGGATAAATGGGTTTCATGCGAATCTGAGTCATGTAATCAGCAAATTCTTCCAAAGTGGAAAGACTATTCTTGAATATAGGTAGTGTATTGTAATCTTTACCACCTAACAACGAACTCACTTCCGATTCAGATAATTCAAACCAATCTTTCAAGACACTAGCATACACTTGTCTGAAATCAAACTGCATGGGTACATTATCTTCCACGGTTGTAGTAGAAGGTATCGACGGATTATTTCCTATTATACCAGGCTGAACCGCATCTCCAAAAACGATTAATGGCGCAGCGGCCCCGTGATCCGTTCCTCCCGAAGCATTGCTCTGAACCCTCCGTCCAAATTCACTAAATGTCATACCCACCACTCGATCACTTATCCCCAATAATTTTAGATCATCTTGAAAAGCATCAATAGCCGTACTTAGATTTTCCAGAAGTGTGGCATGTGATCCATCTTTATGTGAACTACTGTCAACTTGTTCTGCATGGGTATCAAAACCACCTAAACTCACCATGTAAACAGGAGTTTTCAAACCACCAGAAATCAATTTTGCAACAATCTTCAGTTGCTCTGCCAATCCGTTTCCACGTCCTCCAGATGAAGGATATTTTGTAGATTTATTGGATCCTGAATTTGCAGCTTTTTTTATAACATCTGCATATTTATTGGTCTGTTGAGCAAGTAATCGGATGTAACTCAACTCATCTCCATAGGGAGTTGCAGGAGCTGAACCTGTTGAATTATCAACAATATTATAAAATGTAGTGGGGTCTGTTATAGCCATTCCCATGCTTGTACTAGGACCCATAAATGCCAACGAAACCATAGCACCTATTTGGATTGCAA
>CAYPYX010000181.1:503-1912 GCA_964415065.1 uncultured Rhizobium sp. | reverse complement strand
ATAAAACCAGAAGTCTGACCAGTGCTTGGTTCAATAAACTAGACCGAAAACACGGTGCAGATTTACCTCAAGAACTCGTAGATATTTATCATCGTCATTTACAAATCAACAATGATTTAGAAAAGATCATGGTAAAATTCAGAAATGAAATTGATTTTATTTTTGAGACACTGAAAACCGAAAACGACTTACTCGATGAATTGATGAATCGAGGTGGAAAAGCCATTCGATACTGTGCTCAACGCATGGACCAGGACATGATAATTCCCACATTACAATGGGTTTCCCATTATCAAAAGAAGCCGAGAAGTAAACGGTGGCTCAATGCATTGAATGAACTTATGGAAATTACGTATCAAAAACGAGACCAAATTTTAAAGATTTCTTATAACAATCAACGATTGCATCCTGATGATGTTAGTCGTCCAGTAATTCAAGATTAACACTATGAAATTCAAATATTTAAAGTCATTTATATTCAGTATTTCTTTAATTTTAAGTACTGCTTTAATTGGGCAGTTCAAGTATCAAACTCAACTTCCTGATTATCTGGAAGAAACGAGCGGATTGTGTCATTCGCCTGAGGGATTATGGAATGTTAACGATGGTGGTAATGGGAACCTCATTTATTTATACCCAGAAACGCATTATCAAAAATGGTTAACTACGGGATCATTCGATTACAATGCTGTTCGTACTTACCGCCTTCCTATTCCTAACATAGATTGGGAGGCCATTTCTACGGATAGTACTTATCTTTACATAGGTGATTTTGGGAACAATCGAGGCAACCGAAAAGATTTGTGTATTTATAAAATTCGTTTATCGGAACTCATGCAATTAAGCATGCCTATTGAAGTGGATCGAACTTCTAAAAATGAAAGTACATCTTCTCGTAAAGGTAAAGTAGTTTTTGATTTTTTACACTTAGATTTAATCGAAAAAATTGAATTTGAATACCACGATCAACATAAGTTCAAAGAGCGAAAATTGCACAATTTCGATTGTGAATCCATGTTGATTCGAAATGAGCAAATCATCTTGCTTTCCAAAAACTGGAAAAACCTACAATCTACCGCGTATTCCATCCCCAATAAAAAAGGGAAACACAAAACTACCACTCTGGGCAAAATGAACCCAGGGTTTCTAATAACTGACGCAACTTGGGGGAAAAATTGTATTTACGTCTGTGGGTATGGACCCTCTGGATTTCAACATGTAGCTAAAATTGACCCTGTGAAATGGAATATCGTAGACCGAAAACCGCTTTTGATCCAACCTGCACAGTTTGAAGGCATTTATTTTGACCCAAAAATCAACCGCCTACTTCTTACCACTGAACAAAGAAAAACCCAATCAGCCACTTTGTTTTTGGCTGATTGGGTTGCTCAATAATTTCAAACTTTGAA
>CAYPYX010000181.1:0-493 GCA_964415065.1 uncultured Rhizobium sp. | reverse complement strand
GCCACATTGGGTTTTACCTCCGTGTTGAATTCCTCAACGTCTTCGTAGGTTAGTGTTTCTATGGTTTTAGCATCTCGATTTTCAGCGTCTAATTCCGATAAACGCAAGTGCTGATTACGTATAGCTTCTTCAATTATTCTTCTAATGGTTCTACCATTTCCAAAATACTTATCGCGAGTTTTATACAAATGCTGAATGTATTTCATCAAATGATCACCGGCCTTAGGTTCTGGTGAAATATTGTGTTCCGACAACTGATTGATGGCAATAGTGTACAAATCGTCTACATTGAAATCACTAAAATTAAATACTCGGTCAAATCGTGACTTCAATCCCGGATTAGACTCCATAAAGCGCTCCATATTTTGAGTGTAACCTGCTGCAATCACAACAAATTCACCCCGTTGGTCTTCCATTCGTTTTAATAAAATTTCAATCGCTTCACGACCATAATCGTTTCCTCCGCCATCGGACAAACTGTAAGCCTCATCAA
>CAYPYX010000180.1:0-1971 GCA_964415065.1 uncultured Rhizobium sp. | reverse complement strand
CTTATTTGTAACTTCTTTGTTGAATTTTAATGTTTTCGTAATTTAATTCTTCGCGGTGTAATTCCCACTGGTTTTCACCTTTAGATTCCCAAGCAAAAACAGCCAGGTACTTTTCATCATCACGTAATGCTTCGCCTTCTTCTGTTTGGAATTCTTCACGGAAGTGACCGCCACAGCTTTCATTTCTATTTAAAGCATCAAGGCACATCAATTCTCCAAGTTCAAGGAAATCGGCAACTCTACCTGCTTTATCTAGTTCAGGATTGAATTCATCAGCGGTACCTGGAACGCGAACGTTTTTGTAGAAGTCTTCACGCAATGCACGGATTTCGCTAATAGCTTCATTCAAACCTTTTTCATTTCTAGCCATACCACATTTATCCCACATGATTTTACCTAATTCTCTGTGGTAGCTTTCTACAGAACGTTTACCATTGATGTTCAAGAACATATTAATACGCTCTGCTGCTTTCTTTTCAGCTTGATCAAAGGCTTCATGATCTGTAGGGATAGGTTTTGTGTGAATTTCTTTACTCAAATAGTTACCTATAGTGTAAGGAATAACAAAATATCCATCTGCTAAACCTTGCATCAATGCAGATGCACCCAATCGATTCGCACCGTGATCAGAGAAATTAGCTTCCCCTAATGCATATAAACCTGGGACTGTGGTCATTAATTCATAATCTACCCACAATCCACCCATGGTGTAGTGAACCGCAGGGTAAATTCTCATGGGAACTTCGTATGGATTTTCATCGGTGATCTGCTTGTACATGTCAAACAAGTTACCGTATTGTCCTTTAATGATTTCTTTACCTAATTCCAAAAGAGTTGCTTCGTCTGGATTTGCGATACCTCTTTTTGAAGCTTCTGCACGACCATATTTGTTGATCATGTTGTATTTAAAATCCAAATAAACTGCCATCTTGCTTGGCCCAACTCCATAACCTGCATCGCAACGTTCTTTTGCCGCGCGACTCGCGATATCACGAGGAACTAAGTTACCAAATGCAGGGTATCTTCTTTCCAAATAATAATCTCTTTCTTCTTCTGGAATGTCGTTAGGATGTCGTGTATCTCCTTGTTTTTTGGGGACCCAAATACGACCATCGTTTCTCAAAGACTCACTCATCAAAGTCAATTTTGATTGATAGTGTCCAGAAACTGGGATACAAGTTGGGTGAATTTGAGTGAAACATGGATTACCGAAGTAAGCACCGGCTTTGTGTGCTTTCCAAGCAGCGGTTACATTACTTCCCATAGCGTTAGTACTTAGATAGAAAACGTTACCGTAACCTCCTGTACACAACAATACTGCATGACCGAAATGACGCTCTAACTTACCTGTAACAAGGTTGCGGGCGATGATACCACGAGCTTTTCCTTCGATGGTAACAACTTCAATCATTTCGTGACGCGAGTACATTTTTACGTTACCTAAACCCACTTGACGTTCAAGAGCAGAATACGCCCCCAACAATAATTGTTGTCCAGTTTGTCCAGCTGCGTAAAAGGTACGTTGAACTTGAGTTCCACCAAAAGAACGGTTGGAAAGTGTTCCGCCGTACTCACGTGCAAAAGGAACTCCTTGAGCCACACATTGGTCGATGATGTTGGTAGAAACTTCTGCTAAGCGGTGAACATTAGCCTCACGCGCTCTGTAGTCACCACCTTTGATGGTATCGTAGAACAAACGATAAACGCTGTCACCGTCATTTTGATAATTTTTAGCTGCATTGATACCACCTTGAGCTGCGATGGAGTGCGCTCTTCTGGGTGAATCTTGGAAGCAAAATGCAGACACTTTGTAGCCCATTTCAGCTAGAGTAGCGGCTGCAGAAGCACCGGCTAATCCCGTACCAACAACAATAACATTCAGATGTCTTTTGTTAGCTGGGTTTACTAAAGGTACAGAACTTTTATATTTGGTCCATTTTTCGTTAATGGAACCTTGTGGAATTTTAGAAT
>CAYPYX010000179.1:0-2000 GCA_964415065.1 uncultured Rhizobium sp. | reverse complement strand
ATAAAACCAGAAGTCTGACCAGTGCTTGGTTCAATAAACTAGACCGAAAACACGGGGCAGATTTACCTCAAGAACTCGTAGAAATTTATCATCGTCATTTACAAATCAACAATGATTTAGAGAAGATCATGGTGAAATTTAGAAATGAAATTGATTTCATTTTTGAAACGTTGAAAAATGAAACCGAATTGCTCGATGAATTGATGAATCGAGGTGGTAAAGCCATTCGGTATTGTGCACAACGCATGGATCAAGACATGATAATCCCCACTTTAAAATGGGTTTCCCATTATCAGAAAAAACCCAGAAGTAAACGCTGGTTCAACGCATTGAATGAACTCATGGAAATCACTTACCAAAAAAGAGATCAAATATTAAAAATTTCGTACAACAATCAACGATTGCATCCCGATGATGTTAGTCGTCCTGTAATTTTAGATTAATTATATGTATTTCAATTATTTAAATTCAATTATATTCAGCATTGCTTTAACTTTAAGCACCGCTTTAACAGGACAGTTCAAGTATCAAACTGAACTTCCTGATAATCTGGAAGAAACCAGCGGTATTTGTCATTCGCCGGAAGGATTGTGGAACGTTAACGATGGAGGCAACGGAAGTCTTATCTATTTGTACCCAGAAATCCAATATCAAAAATGGTTAACTACGGGTTCTTTCGATTACAATGCGGTTCGTACTTATCGACTTCCCATTCCTAATATAGATTGGGAGGCCATATCAACCGATAGCACGTATCTTTACATTGGAGACTTTGGAAACAATAAAGGCAACCGTAAAGATCTGTGTATTTATAAAATTCGTTTATCGGAACTTATGCAATTAAGTATGCCGATTGAAGTAGATCGAACTTCAAAAAATCCAAGTACCTCTTCTCGCAAAGGCAAAGTAATTTTTGATTTTTTGCACTTAGATTTAATTGAAAAAATTGAATTTGAATACCACGATCAAAACAAGTTCAAGGAGCGCAAATTGCACAATTTCGATTGTGAATCTATGTTGATTAGAAATGAACAAATCATCTTGCTTTCCAAAAACTGGAAAAATCTACAATCCACCGCCTACTCCATCCCCAATAAAAAAGGAAAACACAAAACGACCACCCTGGGTAAAATGAACCCCGGATTTCTAATTACTGACGCTACTTGGGGGAAAAATTGCATTTATGTTTGTGGGTATGGACCGTCTGGATTTCAACATGTGGCCAAAATTGACCCCGTAAAATGGAATATCGTAGATCGAAAACCGCTACTTATCCAACCAGCACAGTTTGAAGGTATTTACTTTGATCCGAAAATCAATCGGTTACTATTAACCACTGAACAAAGAAAAACCCAATCTGCCACGCTATTTTTGGCTGATTGGGTTGCTCCTTAAACGAATAAAACGTATTGATTTTTAGCAATCAGTAAAAGCTTATGCTAAAAACTCTGTGCCCATAGCAAATTGGGCTCAATAATTTCAAACTTTGAATCCAATTCCACCACTTGCCACATTGGGTTTCACCTCGGTGTTGAATTCCTCCACATCTTCGTAGGTCAATGTTTCAATGGTTTTCGCATCTCTATTTTCAGCGGATAACTCCGATAAACGAAGATGCTGATTGCGTATAGCTTCTTCAATGATTCTTCGTACGGTTCTACCATTTCCAAAATACTTGTCACGGGTTTTATACAAATGCTGAATGTATTTCATCAAATGATCTCCCGCTTTGGGTTCAGGTGTAATGTTGTGTTCCGACAATTGATTGATTGCAATAGTATACAAATCATCCACGTTGAAATCGCTGAAATTAAATACGCGATCAAAACGCGACTTCAAACCGGGATTGGATTCCATAAAACGCTCCATATTTTGAGTGTAACCCGCTGCAATGACAACGAATTCACCCCGTTGGTCTTCCATTCGCTTTAGCAGAATTTCAATGGCTTCACGACCATAATCGTTTCCTCCGCCATCGGACAAACTGTAAGCCTCATCAA
>CAYPYX010000178.1:0-2163 GCA_964415065.1 uncultured Rhizobium sp. | reverse complement strand
TTATGTCTTCGCTTTTTCTACCTATAATTGTCTTAATCTTACTCCAAAGGTCTTTGCCAGTAACCGATTCAATAGATTCAATAATTGACTTGAACTCGATTACTGCTATAACGGTAGCAACCAATTTAGTAATCGGTATAAGTTCACTAATGATAAAAGTTTCAATAAGAAATCCGCTCATTATTGCGATTTGATACAACAACAATTTCGTGATAGTATCACTCATTCGTCTTGACCTAATTCTTTGCTTTAGTTTTAAAGCCTTCCATATGCCTACAACCATATCCGCACCAACAAGGAAACCAATGGTTAACATCAGTTCCTTGATTGGTAGGAATACCGCAAGACCTGCTAAAAACCAAATCTTACCTTTCAAAAACATCAACTCTTTCAACTCTTTTTAACTTTTGCTTGTTGTTTTTTAAGATAAATCTTTAGCATCTTTTCGTACTGCTCTCGCTTTAGTACGTAGGTGGTAGGAAGTTTTGAATTGACCATTTGTGTCGTTGTGTTTTATAACTATCAGAAACCAAAAAATTACTCTTTCCATACGGATTCATATCTGGGAAGATATTATTATCCGTATTGTTGGTATATTCAGGAAACAAATTTGTATTAAAACGCAAATAATCCACCATTCGCTTCGTGTAGAAACGTGCATTCTCACGCGCTTTCTCTTTCAAAGATTCCATTTCACCCTTTGTTACAGGTGTAGTATCTTCGCTTTGTCTTGAAACCAAGTTACCATTGTCGTGTTTGTACAAAAGTGATGGGTAAAGTTCAACCATTACCCACCAAATAAGCAACTTAATCACGTAATCATTCAATAATGTTTCGTACTGGTCAGCAAGTGTTCCATTAGCGACATCATCCTTTAATTTATTGGTTAAGTTAGTACCTAAAAAGTTCTGCAAGTACATATCCTGCGCCACGTAAATGCAAGGTCGAATAAGATTCGGATCAACTGCATCAGTTAACGGAGTGTATTTCTTCAATAACTCCTCGTTAATCAAAAGTATTTCTTGTGGGATTGCCATATTTTACAATTTTTTTAGTTTATTCTACCGCCATTTGGAAAGTCCTTCATCGGTTTCTTTGCATCCTGATAACCTACCGTTGTATCAAGTGGTGAGAATCCTTCCGCTTCCGCTTTTCTAACCGCAATCTTTACTTCGTTTTCCATTCCATCATTTGGAAGGAATTTACCGCCTTGCCTTTTGCGTTTATAAATTGCTCTCATCCAAAAATGATGGCAATTAACACCGCCTTTGTAACGGAATATATTGTAGGTTGTTTTGCCTTGTTCAGCGAATTGTCCGTTAACACCTGCGGAACTCATTTCCTGAATATCCTCGTATCTCCAAACAATACCACCTTTCGAAAGTCGTACCATTTCACGACAAAACTCGCGTGAGTTTTCACTTATCCAAGTTGAGTAACGATAACGAACTTTGTAAAGTCCTGCATCAAGTTTACTCTTTTGGTCGGGGTCAGCATATGATTCGAGCGCTTGGTTTACTTTGGTGAAATTTTCTTCGTTGTCATAATCGCCAACTTCACATTCTTCAACAAGTTCCCATTCGTCCAAATCAATCAACTCACCACATTCAGCAAGGTGTTTTAAAAATTGCTTTCCTTCTTCATCCGTGAAATCGTCAACACTTGACTGGCAAACGTGAACTGATTGTTCAACTCTTTCCAAAATTCTTTTTGCCCAATCACGACCTGCATCACCTCCCCAAAGTTGCCAAGCCACACGACCTGCACTTGGGAAACCCTCTTCACCTTGATTCCAACCTTTCGCTTGTTTGTCTACTTCGTGTCGTGAAAAGTAAGAGTTCATTCTTTGAATTGTATCCAAAGACAAATTTCTTTTGTTGCTTATATCTCTCGCACGTGCTACACCTACTTCCGTTCCACCTCTACCATATTCCTCGCGCCACTTCAATCCAAGTTCGGCTTCGTTTGCCATTTCATCAGTTGGTGCGTAGCTCTCAAACTTTTGAGAAACTGCTTCGTGTTCGCACTTAACTTTTTTTTTTTCGGATGATTGTAACACATCCGCAGGTTGTAATTGAACACTACTTAAGTTATCAAAAATGTTATTGATTTCAACATCCGATAGCATTGGGAAAGCCGCTTTAGTTATAGCCTTCGCACTTG
>CAYPYX010000177.1:0-2188 GCA_964415065.1 uncultured Rhizobium sp. | reverse complement strand
TGATTTTAAAAGAACCGTTGTTAATTGAAGTTATTTAAAATGATGAAATTGAAATTTAAAAATATTGCATTAACCCTATTGTTTTTGGGAATATCTATTTCTGCAATGGCTCAGAATAGCATAACCATTTCTGGGACTAAAGTGGTTTCAGGTGGTGAAGTATTTAAAATTCCTGCTGGTTCTACTTTAGTGTTTGAACCCGGTGCCATATTAAGCGTAGAGGGTGGTTTGGAAATACAAGGTTCAGAAGAATCACCTGTTGTTATCGTGTCCAAAGATCCCCAAAATCCAGGAAGAGGTATTCAAATTAATGGATGGGATCAAAAAGGTCAAATTATAATCAATCATGTAAAATTTGATGGATTGATTCAGCCTTTGCGCTTTGATCCATTTTGGTATCGCAAAACGGTACAATTGAAAAAAGTGACCATTAAAAACTCTGTTTCGGGTGAGCCCGTTTTATACGTTGGAAATCCAACTATTGATTTAAGTAAGGAAGAAAATCGAACTTTTTTCAGTATAGATGGTTTGAATGTGGTTAATAATACTTCCGGCGTTTTATTGGAGTCTTTCAATTCAGAGGGATTGATTTATAATTTAGATCAATTGCGTTTTGCAGATAACTATATTGCAGGTTCGGATGAATCTTTTGGGATTTTAACGTTTAATTTCGAAAATGGATATGGATCATCCGTTTCTTCTTCACGTATTGGAAGTGTTTTATTACAGAGAAACTTCGCGGGAAATACTCCATTGGGAATAGCTGTTTCCGGAAATTCAAAACAATCTACCTCCATTGAGAAGTTATACGTTAACGATGGAACTCGTCTTATATATGATCAGTTGAAAGATCCTCGAATTCCATTGGTACGTGCAGAGATAGTTACCGATTTTAATCTATTTGGTGTTAGTAATTACTTGACTAACGTGGGACATCAATTTGGAACTGTAAAAGCAGTCCCTATGGGTGCATCACAACTTGTGGAATTACGAGATAGTCAAGATCGCTTGGTTGAATTCAATTTAGTTAAAATAGGCGATACCCAAATGTATCATTATATTCAAGGATTGCCGCAATGGGGTTTAACAAACGATGGTACTAAAGTTAGAATTCCGAGTGTTTTGGCCTCTGAAGTATCCAATATTTATGTAACCAAAATCGATACCGGTGAATATTACGATTATCTGCGTAAGAAAAACGATGAAGAGAAATTCTACGCAACTCATTTGGTTTTAGATAAGTATCTAACATTACCCGTTATTAAAAAGAAAGGGGAAATATTAGTTCCTCAAAAAACATGGGAAGTAGGTTTGTGGGGTGGAGGATCTATTTATGGTGGTGGAGATATCAAGCACAAAACCACTAAGGATTT
The DNA here is from genome assembly GCA_964415065.1 of uncultured Rhizobium sp. Lineage (GTDB taxonomy): Bacteria > Bacteroidota > Bacteroidia > NS11-12g > UBA955 > VMCP01. The sequence goes on along the minus strand of CAYPYX010000177.1, from coordinate 815 downwards.
TAAATCCGCACCAGATGCATTAAAGAAAATGTTTTTGGTAAAGGATATTCCTGTTGTATCAACGATAGAATACAGCCGTGGATTGTATGCTCAATACAATTTTAATCAGCGATTCTCTGCAAAAGTAAATGGTTATTACAGTTCAATTTCCATGCATAATATATACGCCCCTGGTGTACTTGCTGGAGGGAAAATTCCAGTTTCCATTAATTCGAATTATGATCCAATTAATGTGTATAAATTCACTTGGCCTGTTAATTTCTATACACGAATGTTTATCTTGGAAGGTGAAGGTATGTGGCATTTAGTGAAAAATCAAATTAAACCCGGTAAAAAAGGTGTTTGGGTTCCATCTTTAGGTTTAAGTGCTGGTTTGATGTATTTTACTCCCTATAGATTTACATTTACAGAGCAAAGTAGCGATGAAAATTATTTTGCATTTAGACGTAGATTATACAGAGATCATATGTACAATTTAAGGAAAGTTGGATCTGAAGGCCAAAATTTCTTACCTGGAGGTGAGGCATACAATTCTATTGCCCTTAATATTGGTACTTCGTTTTCATTGTCATACAGAATGAAAAAATGGTCATTTAAAGGTGAAGTTAAGGCAGTTTACACTTCTACAGATTATTTAGATGATTTTGGTCCTGGTGTATGGTATGGCGGTGATATACAAAAATTAAGGGAGAATGTTCAAATTGAGGATTGGTATAAACCTATGGATGTAAATCAAATTACTATTGCTAATCAAGCTGTCGCTCCAAACGCTCCACGCTCTACCAATGGGTTAAACGATTGGTACTATCAAGCTC
>CAYPYX010000176.1:628-2192 GCA_964415065.1 uncultured Rhizobium sp. | reverse complement strand
CCGCTATTTTTAAAATTCGTATGGTTAAATCATTACCTAAACTTTTTCTACTTGTATTTTTCTTCGGGGGATTATTGTTCGCTGAATCATTCGGACAAACCACGGGTAATCAACCGAATACCAAAAAAATTATTGAATCAGATACTCCTGAAATAGATCGAATTCAAGAAGTTAATATTAAGCAGAACCGACTAAAAGAAAAGCTGAAAGAATCTCCTTTAACGGTTGAAAGCATGTCGGCACAATCCATCAAGGAAACTCCTGCTTCGGATTTTTATGAAGCATTAGGACATTTAAAAGGTGTGGATATTACGGCTGCTTCCCTAGGTTTTAGAATTGTGAATACTCGAGGATTTAATTCCACTTCACCGGTAAGAACACTTCAAGTAATTGATGGAGTTGACAATCAAAGTCCCGGACTGAATTTCTCTTTGGGGAACTTTTTAGGAGCTTCTGAATTAGACATTGCAGCTCAAGAAATTGTAGTAGGTGCAAGTTCTGCCTATTATGGTCCAGGTGCATTCAATGGCGTGATTTCACTTACAACCAAGGATCCTTGGAAAACCCCTGGATTCAGTTACAAGTTCAAAGTGGGTGAGCGTCAATTAATGGAAAACTCATTGCGGTATGCAAAGGTTTGGAAAGACAAGAAAAAGAGGGATTTAATTGCATTCAAAGGGAATTTTTATTACATGAAAGCCTACGATTGGGAAGCAACCAACAGCGATCCAGTTTTTGAATCTAAGGCAAATAAAAACAATCCTGGTGGTTACGATGCAGTAAATCGCTATGGAGATGAAGTGTTACGGCCGGGTGAATTTGATCAAACTTCAATTTCTGGTATGTACCAAACCCCAGGCTTGGGAAGGTATTTTAGAAATGGTTATTGGGAAAAAGACCTAGTTGATTACAATACCTATAATCTAAAAAGTTCTGCTACTGTTGCCATTAAACCATTTAACGACAAACAAAAGGAATTCATTTTTCAGTCGAATTTCGGTATGGGAACCACAGTTTATCAAGGCGATAATCGGTATAGCTTAAACGATATTAAATTTTTCCAAAATCGCTTTGAATTCAAACACAATAAAGGATTCATACGTGTATACAATACCTACGAAGATGCCGGAAATACCTACGATGCTGTTTTTACTGCACTTCTTATGCAAGAAGCCACAAAAAAAGATGACTTTTGGGGCGGTGATTACCAAAATTATTGGTTGAGCAAAATTGCAGGAAAAGTAAAAGCTTTGCCTGGTTATCCTCAATTTTTCCCTGCCGACGATACCGCACTTTTCAGAAAAATGGTGAATGAAGTTTTGTCTAAAAACCAGGATAAAATCCTCCAATGGCATCAAGAAACGCGCGACAAGGCGAATCAGGCTAAAAATTTCAAAGGTTTACCCCATTTAGATCCTACTTACGACCGATTTGCTGAAGGAACCGAACGTTTTGATTCTTTGAAAAATGCCATCACTTCGAAGAAGAGTTTTGGAGAAGGTGGCAGTGGTCTCTACGACAAAAGTGCTTTGTATAACATTCAAGCAGCACAGCGTTTTACCCT
>CAYPYX010000176.1:0-618 GCA_964415065.1 uncultured Rhizobium sp. | reverse complement strand
AGTGGAAGATTATATACTCCTAATTCAGCAGGTACTATTTTTTCAGATACAAACGGACGTACTATTCGCAATTTTGAATTTGGTGCCTATGTTGGGTATGAACGAAAGTTTGTACGGAATAAACTAAAGCTAAATGCAACCTTCCGCGCGGATAAGAATCAGAATTTTCCCATGGTGTATTCTCCTGCTGCTTCTTTGGTTTATACTCCCAATAAGATTACCTACTATCGAATGTCTTTAAGTTCGGGTGTTAGAAATCCCACACTAGCAGATCAATATTTGTTTTATAACGTAGGACGTGCCATCCTCTTGGGGAATTTAAACGGGTATAAAAATTTGGTAACTCTTGAGTCGTTAAATGATTATTTCTTGCAAGCAACACCGAGTTTGTCTTTGTTAAAATATTTTGATGTGAAGCCCGTTGTTCCAGAAAAGGTAAAAAGCATTGAAATTGGATACAAATCCTTCTTGTTAAGAAATAAACTCAATGTTGACATGAGTGCTTATTTCAGCATGTACGAAGATTTTATTGGTTATAAAATTGGATACGATCCTCAAATCAGTACGCAGTTTAACCGAATCATTGGTGGACAAGCTTACCGAGTTGCAACCAATGCA
>CAYPYX010000175.1:1982-2267 GCA_964415065.1 uncultured Rhizobium sp. | reverse complement strand
CAAAACAGCTAATTCAGTTTGGTTCATGCTCAATATGGATTTATAATCTTCGGCCAAATACAAAATATTATCCGATGATTTAATCTGATTCATCTCATTAAAAATATCTGTTTCTAACTCAGAAATGGAATTCAATTCACTCCGTATTTCTATAATTTCAGGATCCTTTGCAAACTTGGTTTGCCGCAATTTCTGGGCAAGGTAATTTAACTTCTTATGTGTAGCTCGATTCACACTCAATACCCGATCTGCAATTTGCTGCTTGCTGTAATTACCATGATTTAC
>CAYPYX010000175.1:0-1972 GCA_964415065.1 uncultured Rhizobium sp. | reverse complement strand
AATTCAATTTTTGGAATTGAATTTTTCGATTTTTCTGAGCCATAAAAAACACCACTGTTACCAACATTACTCCAATCCACGCAAACACCGAAAATGCAAGTAATAATTGTTCTCTGCATTCCTCAAATCCAATTTTAAATTAATTTGCTCATTTTCACTTATCAAAGTATGTATCTGTATTTGTTGTCGCAAATCATTCTGGAAACTCAAACTCGATAGTTTTTTCAATTGTAACTCGGTGGTTAACGACTTAATTTTCCACTGTGCAGACTCATCCCCTACTGTGAATACAGTTAACAATTCCTCCAATGATGCTTTGTAGGTTATAGGATCACCGGGCTTTAACTTAGAGTACATTTCTCGAACCTCTCTTAAATTTATGGTTTCAATACCTTTGGACTTAGCGTATAAAATTAACTCGGTCCACAGAGGAATATGACCTGAAGGATATCCTAAAATATTGGGTTTATGTTTGAAAAATAAATTCAAGAATTGCTCTCTATTTCCAGTTGCAGCATAATAAAAACAGTAATGATAATCCTTCATAGATTCTATGCTTGATACCAAACCTTTTTCTAATTTTATTTGATCTAAATAGTATTTAAAAGAATCCAATTCATTTTTTTTCCAAAATATATGAGCTCTATTAATTTGGAATATGGCGAGTTCATAAGGATTTTGCGATACAAAATCATTCCTGTGCTTTTCGTACAACTCCATGGCTTCTTTTCCATCACTATCAACCAAAGCGCATGTAATGATATTATTTAATAGCAACGGTGGGATTTTAGCTTTACGCTTTTGCAAGATGTTAAGCGCTTCTTTAAAATAACTGGAAGCTATTTCAAAATTGCGTAAATCAAAATATACAGTTCCTAAATTATTCGCAAAATTTAACATCCACGGACGGTTGTCTTCCTCTCGAGCAATTCCATAGCCCAATCCATAATATCGCAATGCAGAATCCAATCGTCCAATCTGATAATTGTATTGAGCCAATTGCTGAATTTTTGACAATCGCACATCAATGATTTGGGTTTCAATCTTATTCAAATATTTAAGCCCCAATGAATCTCTGCCACGAGAAAAATGATTAAATTGAATGAAGCTAATAAATCGGAATCGTTCTGAACCATGTTCGAATTATTCATTTTTGCAATAAACCATTCTACTTCTCTGTCTGATTTATTAACACCATTCCAATACAATTTTATTATTTGCTTGTATCCCAACGTATCAACTTTCCTTGCCTCATCAATTTTTTGAATTAATGTATCCATGCTTCTAAATTCAGGTTCTACATTTTTAGAATTTTGACAAGAATAAAATTGAAGAAGAGAGATTCCCAAAAGACACAATATAGAACCTGGGAGCGATTTAAATGGATTCATTATTATGGTGTATTGAATAGGGTAGCAATTTACAACACAAAATTAAAAAGGCCGTCATGAATGACGGCCCATTTATCATATCTATTACGAAATCTACGATTTAACTCAATTATTTACCCAATCGATACGACATTACGTTGTAACCCGTTCTATTGTCGCCTCTAAATGTCAATTGTACATCCACTTTCCCTAGTCCAAGAGTTTCTTTTTTAATTTGATTGTACATGGACTCTGCGATAAAAAAACAACTTTCAAATTCGGGTTTTTCTATAAATTCTACATCCAATATTTTAAAACCTCTGGGTGGATTGCATCGCTGCATGGTTGAACTTGCTCCGCCAATGGAACCGTTATTCACATTTCCACCAGGTTGGTTTACGGGCGGAACTGCTCCAGAAATCGAATTTTGCGCATTTAAATTCAAGCGAATATTTTTTACAGTAATCATTCTACCATTAAATCGAGTTGGATTTTCTGCGAAAATTCCGCCATTAATTGTAGAAAATAAACCTTCTCTTGAAGCTACAGAAATTTCTGTTTTGGCTTCGTTAATTACCCTGCCGGGGAGAAGTTCTCCACTA
>CAYPYX010000174.1:0-2300 GCA_964415065.1 uncultured Rhizobium sp. | reverse complement strand
TAATCGCCTTGACAACCATTGACTAAAAAAGTATCGATTTTGAAAAGAGACAAATTGCAATTAAAGGGACTTTTAAAGGAAGCGAGAAAACTATCTCCAGTAACAAAAAAGGTCCCTGAGTTACGATCCAAACGAACGTCGATCGTGGCTCTTGGGGTTGAAGGAATAAACTGAAAGGTAGTGTCATACAGGAATTTAGAACCGGTAAACTGATACACCAACACCTGTGCGGAGTCGCCGCCTAAAAAAATGCGATTGCAGTCGTCGGCTGCAATACCTGATTGACCGATATGACCACGCACGCCGTTGTGATAAGGCACCGAATCAATGGCTAGAATTTTACCATCACTGATATCCAGAGCAATAAATACTTTGCCATCGTAAACAAATGCGAATTTCGAATTAACCGCCAAGCAGTTGTTGTGGTTGGAGAAACGGTTGTAAAAATTGGGATAATTTTCAAGTTCTTTTAGTAATAACCAATCTTCTAAATGGGTTTCGTAAATAAAATGAACTAAATTAGATGGACTTTTAACAAATTTAATTACACGTTTTTCAAATTTGGAGAAATATGATCCCTTACTAGAATCCCAATATTTAGATAATATGTCGTAATTGATTACAGAATATAAATGTTGATTATAATGTATTTCGGATTTCACAATATCTTGAGCATAATTAACTGAATCCAAGGTATTTCTTTTAAATGCGTCAGGAAAACTATAATTGTTAGGTTCTATTTTCCAGATATTCTGGGATTTATAAATCCCGCCACCACCAGATGCAATAATTGAACTGCAATTTAAGTTTAGGTCCCAAATCTCAAATAGAACTTGATTTGAAGTAGCAACAATTGAATCAAATGTACCATCTCGATCTAATTGTATGACTTTTGTGCTGTTCATTTCATTCCAACCATCACTAATAAAAACAATTCCGTTGTTTTTATTTAGGAGTAAGTTTGCTGTAACCGGGGCCATGTAATACGAAGAATACCAATTTATTGCGGGGAGTTGCCCCGAGAAAATCCAAAGCAATTGACCTTTTGAGTTGTATTTTGCAATTTGAGGATAGAGCAAGCAAGCACTCAATACATACGCATTTTGGTTGTTGTCGTAATCCACCGAAACTACCATGTTTGATAAATCTGCCCATCTGTAATATATGGTTTTCGCCTCTTTTAATGTGTCAATCAACCTTACAAATGGATCAATTTCAGTAGTTTTTTTGACAGTTGATACTATTTGATCTCCTTTAAAAAGTGAGTAACCCCAGCGTGACTGAGCTTTATCGGACAGATATTGAATGGAAAACGAGGAATTGGATGAATCAGAAACGGTAATTCCATATTCTTCAATCATTAGCCAATCATTTTGAATAATGAGTTTTTTGTTTTCTTGGGATACTTTTAAGGGATGTTTGGAATGCGGTGAAGTAAATTGGAATTGTATATCCTTAACTTTAGCCCCAGGATGTAGAATAAAACTGTATTTAATTAAGCCCTTCTGAGAATGCTCGTTTCCAACTTGATAAACAATGTCGATATGAGGGTAAATGTTCTTAAAGGTAATTTTCTTATACCCTCGACTATTCCATTTTTGCGGACCGTAAGTCCAATAATGTTTAGACGGTTCTTCAGCAACCATTACGGCATTGGGATTGGTACCGAGTAACTGAAATTGAATTTGTTTAGAAACGGGTTTTGCTCGATGTTCTTCCTCTTCTTCCTTAAATACCTTTTTTAACTCAAAGGATTTATCGTCCACTTCGGTTCCAGTATTAGAGATAGATGTTGCCTGCAACTCTTCTTCTTGACTCAATAAGGTAGTTTCCCAAACAAAACCGCTTCCGTTTTTTTGCAAATAGACGTTAGTTTGTCCGGTCCATAAAACAGCAGCAGGAGATAACAAGGGCCGGTTCGAATTGTACTGTTGATCAAACTGACCCTTGTTTTCAATGAAATACAAATTATCGAACGGATTTTTATTACTGAATTGATTTTGTCCAAACAAAGCGCTTGTCCAAAACCATAAAAACCATATTGCCAATTTGAATTTCAAATCCTTCTTAAATTTAATTTTACATGGTCAAACTAATACACAAAATTGGCTGTGTAGTAGAAAAAATTATATTCAATAGTATTAAAATATTTTGTTTCATATACCTACAATATCGTTACCGTATCAAAGTTACATTACCTTCTATGGTTATCGGGGAAGAGTTAGGGCCGTTGGTGTAGAACCTATAAATAACGAAGTAGCTGCCAGCTGGACAGATATCTCCGAGATTCATAACCCTAC
>CAYPYX010000173.1:0-2389 GCA_964415065.1 uncultured Rhizobium sp. | reverse complement strand
ACCGTTTCACTGGGAGCCGCTAAACGTTATGGCGCTTTGGCATTCAATGATGAAGGTGAAGTTAGCGGTGGAATAGTAATGATGCTAAAAGGGGAAAACAGTCGGGTGGTCATTGAAAACATCAAGCAAAGAATCCAACGGATTCAAGAAAATTTACCCCAAGGACTGGAAATTGTACCTTTTTTAGATCGCACCAAAATGGTGGATAGCGCCATTCATACCGTTGTTAAGAATTTATCGGAAGGTGCACTAATCGTTATTGGTATTCTGGTTTTAATTCTGGGGAATATTAGAGCTGGATTTATCGTGGCTAGTATTATTCCCTTAGCCATGTTATTTGCCATTACCCTGATGAATATTTTTGGTGTAAGTGGAAATCTTATGAGTTTGGGCGCATTGGACTTTGGGTTAATCGTTGATGGAGCAGTAATTATCGTTGAAGCCATCATACACCAATTTGTTGTTTCAAATAAATTATCCATCAACCCATCTAGATTGCAATTAGAAACCACAAAATCAGCAGAAACAGTAATAGAAAAGACTTCCTCCAAAATGATGAACAGTGCTGCCTTTGGACAATTAATTATCCTGGTAGTTTACCTTCCTATTTTTACCTTAAATGGCATTGAAGGAAAAATGTTTATTCCCATGGCACAAACGGTCATTTTCGCGCTAATTGGGGCTTTCATATTGACCTTAACTTACGTTCCTGTTATATCTGCTTTGTTTTTTAAAAATGGAAATCCCCAGGAATTAAAAATAACTTCTACCCTATTTGAAGCAATACAACAGAGGTATTCTAAAATACTAAAATCGGTTTTTCGAAGACCCAAATGGTTGCTTTTACCTTTAGGCAGTCTGTTCATTTTAGGCATGTGGATGCTCACACAATTAGGAGGTGAGTTTATTCCCAGTATCGAGGAAGGAGATTTTGCTGTAGAAAGTCGATTAATCACAGGAAGTAACATCCCCAAAACTTTAGAACTTACGCAAAAAGCAGCCGGAATCATTAAGAAGAATTTCCCCGAGGTTAAAATGGTTGTAACGAAGGTGGGAAGTGGTGAAATTCCTACCGACCCCATGCCTATGGAAGCAGCAGATATGATGATTATACTCAAGGATCAATCTGAGTGGACCAGTGCCAAATCTTTCGATGAACTTGCTGAAAAAATGAGTGCTTCCATATCCTCAGTAACCGGGTTATCAACTGGATTTCAATACCCGGTTCAAATGCGGTTCAATGAACTAATGACCGGAGCAAAACAAGATGTAACTATTAAAATATTCGGTGAAAATTTGGATTCTTTGACCCAATACGCACATAAAATGTCGGATTTGGTTCAACAACTTCCAGATGCCATCGATGTTTACACCGAAAGCATGGTGGGAATGCCTCAAATTGCCATTGAATTTGATCGTTATGCCATGAGTCGCTGGGGAATCAATATTCAAACCGCAAACCATTACATCAACTCCCATTTGGCAGGTACGAAAATCGGACAACTCTTTGAAGACGAAAAACGATTCGACTTAGTGGTTAAAATGAATAAATCATCTTTGGAACCGATAACTCTCGATGATATAAGAAATGTACTCATCCCCACTTCTGCGGGTGAAAGGATCCCTTTGGATCAAATTGCAAAAATCCAAATTGTTAACGGAATCAATCAAATACAACGTGAGGAAGCGAAGCGTAGAATTATCGTTGGATTTAATGTTAAAGGCTCGGATGTTGAAGGTTTAATAACGAAGCTACAGAAAAAAGCAGACCAAGAATTAATTCTACCTCCGGGTTACTACATTACATACGGAGGAGCATTTGAGAATCTGCAAAAAGCTAAAAAAACCTTATCGATTGCAGTGCCCATTTCATTGATACTCATCTTTGTTATTTTGTATTTTTCATTTCATTCCATGATTCAAGGGGTGTTGATTTTCACCGCCATTCCGTTGTCGGCAGTGGGTGGAATTTTAGCATTGTATTTACGAAACATGCCTTTTTCTATCTCCGCAGGTATTGGTTTTATTGCATTATTTGGGGTGGCCGTTCTCAATGGAATTGTACTAATTACTGAATTCAACCACAATATGAATCACAGTCGACATGTTTTGAAAAATGTACTTTTGGGTGCATCCCATCGAGTGCGTCCGGTATTGGTAACTGCACTTGTAGCTTCGTTGGGTTTTCTGCCTATGGCAATGAGCACAACCCCGGGATCTGAAGTACAAAAACCTTTGGCCACTGTAGTTATCGGTGGCTTGATGTTTTCGACGCTGATTACGTTATTCCTGCTGCCCTTGATGTACCATTTTGTAGAGCTACGAAGGCAAAATAAAGCTGGAATCAACGATTCCTCGATGTCTGAAAACTCAGCAACAAAATTTGCCT
>CAYPYX010000172.1:0-2433 GCA_964415065.1 uncultured Rhizobium sp. | reverse complement strand
TGGCATTCATGGTTTCTGCACAAGCGGGTTATTCCCAGCTTTCAGGAACAGTAACCGTAGGATCTGGTGGGACGTACTCGTCTCTTTCTGGATTAGCAACAGCGGTTGCTTCATCTGGAGTTAGTAGTAAATTAACCGTAAACGTTATCAGTAATTTTTCTGAAACGGGAGCAGTTACATTTGCACAACCTTCTTCGAACCAAACTTCCGCTACTAACAACATTGTTATTAACGGTAATGGTTACAAAATGACTAGCAGTAATGCTGGTGCTGGTATTGCTTTCAATGGTATGGATTATGTAACTATTGATGGATTGACCATTGAAATGTCAAGCGCAAGCTCAGCGAAGATTTTACATTTCTACAATCGTGCTGATTACAATACAATTGAAAAGTGTACTTTACAATTTAGTGGAATCACAACTGGTACAACCTCTTCATCAACAGGAAACGCTTATGTTTGGTTCTCAACGGCAACAACGTCATTGAGTGGAACTTCAAGTTACAACGGTATCGAAAATACCATCAATGGATGTTTGATGCGCACTACAAATTCAAACAGTCCTGGTCCAACTTATGCAATTGGTAACTATGGATCTTCTTCTGTTTATTCGGGTAGTGCTTCAAATAACACCTTTAGTAACAATACTATACAGAACTATTACTACTACTCTTATTACACTTTCTATACAAATGGTGATCAATTAATTGGTAATGATATCTCTCGTGAGAATTCATCCTTGAATAACGCGTATGCTCCTCACTATGTATTCTATTCTTATTATACGTACAGCACTAATCGTTCTACCAAAATTGACAACAATAAGGTTCACGATTTGCCATTTAAAGGAGCAACTTCAGGATTTACCAGCACTTTTTATGGTTTGTTTGCTTATTACAACTACGGTAACGTAAATAACTATTTTTCATTTTCCGGAAATACATTTGAAAATTTAGTAACTAGCTCTACCTCTTATGGTACATATTGCTGGTACAACTATTATTTCAAAATGGATAATAACAAAATGTTGAAATGGAATTCCACTAGTACATCAGTGCACTACACATTCTACACCTATTACAGTTACAATGATTTCTCATTTAGCAATAATCAAATCAGAAACTGTTTTACAAAAGGTACTACCTATTGGGCTTACCATTTTTATCCAACGCAAGTTAGAGCTAATGATAATATCATTAAGAATAATACAACAGCGGATGGATCAACTGGTTTCACTTATGGTTTATACATTTATAAATCTAGTTCAACTGCGTATGTAGATGAAATTGAGCGCAACGTGATTGATTCTAATACCGTAGGTTCATATGCATATTTAACATATTTATACTACATCAACGGTAAAATTAACAAGAATCAAATTACCAATAACCGTATATACAATGCGAATTATTCAAGTTATTATGGATACATCTATGCTTTGTTTACACCATATTTCTTGAATTTGCAGTTGAACAACAACTTAGTAGCAAATAACCAAGGTACTTACGGTGTTTTCTGTTTCTACGGATATTCTTATGTATCAGGTACTTATCGTGCTGAAGTAAAACAAAATACTTTTGCTACAAATCACAAGAACGTAAGTTATCAATATAGCTATACTTATGGATTGTATTTCTACCCATATTACCACTCGGATATTGAAGTTGCTGGTAATATCGTAGAAATCACTGACGGTTACGGTGCGTACCCTGTTTACACTTACAATTTGAATGCTTCAACAGCTTACAAATTATGGGATTATAATACCTACTACACGAACAACTTGTCGTTCCAATACTGGTATTGCCCAAGTGGAACAGCAAATGATTACAACGGTTGGAAAAACCTTGGCTTTGCGGGTAACAACGAGAATTTCTTAAACCCAATGTGGAAAGATGTTACTAAGAACGATTATCGTTCAGATGCATTTGAAACTCAAAATAATGTACCTGCATTGACTTCATTGTGGCCATTAAATCCAACAAGAAACGAAGAAGATATCAAAAACGCAAAGAGAAACAAAGTGCGTTCTGACCGCGGTGCAATGGAAAACTACATGAATATTGCTAAGTTGTCGACTAAAGTTTCATTGCCTTCTACAGTTTGTGCTGGAACAACAGTTGATTTGAATATCAAGCTCAAAAATACTTTTGTTGATACCATCTACAATTTTAATGTAGCTGCGGAAGCAACAAATGTTAAGAAAATCTCTCAAAAAGTAACTAACCGTATTTTAGCAGGCGATTCATCTGAAATTACATTTACAGAGAAATTGGTACTTTCAGTTGCTGGAAAAACACAAGTAAAGGTGTACATTGACGCAGGTGATGATAACCTTGCTGATGATACATTCTACTTCGAAACTGAAGTATTGCCTGCTCCAGGTGGTGCAAACTTCCGTAATCCTTCTGCAAAATCAACCGCAGCTGTTT
>CAYPYX010000171.1:0-2599 GCA_964415065.1 uncultured Rhizobium sp. | reverse complement strand
TCACCCGTCCAAATGTAACCTTCCATTTCCATGAATTCTGTGTTTTCAATGATAACTGTGTTTAACATAACGATTATTTTTTTATTGCAATTAATCGCTATATTGTTAACAGCCTGTTCTTTGTAAATGAAGTAATTATTATTGTTGTCGATTCTAGTGACAAATACTTAACATTGAGTAAATATCAATCACCACCATCAACCCGCCTGAGCACTCAGCGCATCCACCATTGAACTCCAGCTGAATTGCTTCTTCAACTCCGGCAGATTTTGTCGCATTCTCGCTATCTCATCCCCCGAAGAAAGACCAATCAATGCCTCCGATAAACCTTCTACTGTTGGTTCGCAAACCCATCCCGCCTCGCCGTGTGGAACTAATTCCGCTAAACCACCTACATTCGTAATAATCATGGGTACCTCAAAGTGATATGCCACTTGACTTACCCCGCTTTGAGTTGCATTTCGATATGGTTGTGCTACTATGTCTGATACAGAGAAATAATCAGATACTTCGCCGTTGGGGATGAATTTCGTGTGTAAATGTATGCGCGACTCTAACTTCCCCCGAGAAACTAAATCCAAATAGGGTTGAGCGTCTTCGTAAAATTCGCCTGCAATCAATAAATCCCAACCATCCATTTGGTCTGCAGCTTGTTCAAAAGCTTCTAACAATAAATCCAAGCCTTTATATTTTCGAATGAATCCGAAAAACAGAATGTACTTGCGCGTTGCGTCCAGTCCCAAACGCTTACAGGCCTCTGTTTTGTCTTGCTTTTCACCAAAATTGTCGTACAACGGATGGGGATGATAGGTGGCTTTGGGTGCTGCGGGACTTTGAGGAAATAGAGTCTGCAAATCGGTTAAAACCTTCTTACTCATGGTTACTGCACCATCCAGAGTTTTTAGGAAATATTGAGTGGCTGGACGATCGTAAAAGTGCTGTTCATGGGGGACAATATTGTCCGTAATCGCAATTATTTTGGTGTGATTGTTTTGTTTTACTATCCGAGCAAACGTCCCAAAACAAGGTCCAAAAAACGGCATCCAGTATCTAAAAATGATTACATCGGGTTTCATGCGTTTGTATTTCAATCCGGTATGAATCCAGTTGATGGGATTCACGGAATTCAATGAAACATCGATGTTTAAGTCTTGGGGAATGGGGTCTGAACTGAATTGTGATTGTCCAGGGAACAAGAAATTAGGATATTGAAGTGAAAAAGTAAGCAGAGTTACATGATTATTTTTCATGAGTTCTCGGGCCAATCGTTCGTTGTAAGTGGCCAAACCGCCCCGTAGGGGATGGGCAGGTCCCACAATAACGATGTGCTTATTTTTCCAAGTCATTCGATTATTATTAATTGATTTAGGGAGTCTATTTTAATCTAAATATATTGACTTATACTTACTTATGTTGTTTTAGCTGCTATTGATAAACTGATTCCTTTATGTTTTGGGGATGCCGAAAATGAACGCGATCTTGTGTGTTTACTGGATGTGATTTTTAATAGATTTCCAACTATTCACAGAATCTCAGTTGTTCACGCGCTCTTTTACGTTGTAGTGATTGCGTTCGGGATTGGATCGACTCACCAATTCTCCTAAAAATCCAGCTAAAAACATTTGCGTTCCAATAATCATGGCCAACAACCCAATGTAGAATATTGGAGAGTCTGTAACTAATGGAGCTGTGGTTTTTACCCAGAAAACGTAATACAATTTGTTCACAACAATGATGGCTGCCATCAGGAATCCAATGAAAAAGCTCAAAACTCCATACAATCCGAAAAAGTGCATGGGACGTTTTCCGAATTTCGACATGAAATACAAGCTCATTAGATCCAGAAATCCGTTTACAAATCGATCCATTCCAAACTTAGTGCTACCGAATTTGCGGGCTCTGTGTTCCACGATTTTCTCACCTATGCGAGGGAAACCGCTCCATTTAGCAATTACGGGAATGTAGCGATGCATTTCGCCATAAACTTCAATGTTCTTTACTACTTCATAATCGTAAGCTTTCAAACCGCAATTAAAATCATTCAGTTCGATATCGCTCATTCTCCGGGTTGCCCAATTGAACAACTTGGTAGGAATGGTTTTACTCAAAGGGTCGTAACGTTTTTTCTTCCAACCGCTTACCACATGATATCCATCCTCCAAAATCATTCTTCGGAGTTCAGGGATTTCATCGGGGGAATCTTGTAAATCCGCATCCATGGTAATAACTACACGGCCTTCGGCAGCGGCGAATCCTACATTTAAAGCACCACTTTTGCCATAGTTTCGGCGTAATTGAATGCCTTTTAAATTGGGATTTGATTTACCTAAATCGCGAATAACTTGCCAAGATTTATCGGTGGAGCCGTCGTCCATCAAGAGAACTTCGTAACTAAGTTGATGTTCAGTGCACACTCGGTGAATCCATTCGCAAAGTTCGGGTAGTGATTCTTCTTCGTTGAATAGAGGAACCACGATGGAAACATCGCGAAGGTTTTCAGGATAGGTGGTTTGGGTGATGGACATGTTGAATTTCTCTACAAAAATAGTCAATTGATTTAAAAGGGTTTAAAGCCAATGGCCTCTCGAACTTCGGCCAA
>CAYPYX010000170.1:0-2608 GCA_964415065.1 uncultured Rhizobium sp. | reverse complement strand
ATTGCATCTTGTACTTCGCTTAAACTAACTTCAAAAAACAAATCCTACGTTAAATATCGTTGGAGTACCGGTGATAGTTCAATTTCTACGGTTGTCTCAAAATCCGGCTTGATAACTCTCCGTGAAACGGATTCTAAAGGCTGCGTGAATATCGATACCGTTTACGTTCGTATCTTAAAAGATGAAATTTCTCAGGCCTCCGATACTTTTCTTTGCAATGTTAGAACCCAAGATACCTTGAAACTTAATTTATCCCATTGGTTCAAAAATGCCAATGTTTCGTACTTTGACCAAAGCAGAAAACCAGTTAATTCTGCTAACTACTTCGTTAAAGAAAGCTTCAATAGAACTTGGAATGGTTTTGCTTCTCCTATCTCTTCCCCTTCCCTAAAATGTGCCATAAAAGGCAACATTAATGCCTCCGTTTTATATCCTCGTTTGGTTAGTAAAACTACAGATACCCTTAAAATTGCTGGTACTTCAATCAAACCTGCAATTTCCGATTCCAAATACAACAAGTATCGGTGGAGCACTGGTGATACCACAAAAAATATCACCCTTAATAATTCAGGCAATTATTGGTTTGCGCATTATTGGAATGCAACCATCAATGGAATTGGTAGATATTGTTATCAATTGGATTCTTTTCATCTTTCTAGAATCAACTTAATCACACCTACTCGTATTACTGCTAAATTAGGTTCGAAGATTGTTATAAAAGTTAAAGATTCTCTCAATACAAACAGCTCGGTAACATGGAGCAATGGAACTTCGGGTTGGTCAACGGTTTACACGGTAACTAAAAACACCGATACCTTATATGCAACTCAGTCGGATGCTTATCGAAGTATTACTAAGTTCATTGTAATTACAGGGCGTTTAGAACCAAACAGACAGGATCAATATGAGAATGAGATTATCAATTATCAAAACGACGGAACTGAAATAAGAGACAACACCGTAAATGCTCAAAACATAAATTCAGAAAAACTGCTAGAATCGGATTCACTGAATTCTTCGTCAATTCGAATATTTCCCAATCCTGTTTCCGATGTATTGATCATCGAAGGAATCGATTGTGACAATTCGAATTCAAATCAACTGATAAACTGCAATTACGAAATTTTTAACTCAGCAGGTCAATTGGTTCAGGAAGGAAAAATAAATGGAAAAATAAATTTGAGCAACTTTAAAAGCGGGATTTATGAACTGCATACGGGAAAAAAAATTATTCGGTTTGAGAAAAACTAATAAAATTAATCATAAACAATACTAATAACAAAACAAAGATTAAACACTATTACTTATGTAGAAAATGCATTTACAAACAATAATCTGATTTCACAAACTAAAACAAAACTGAATATGATAATAATTCTGTCAATCAATATCTTTACACTAGTTAAATCTTAAATTATGCTCAATAATTCAGAAATTCATTTTCAATTTCTTAAATCGAATATTTCAAACCCGTCCAAAGTTTTTCATATATTACCGTTGGGTACACTACCTCTAAAAAAGCGGATTCTTAAATTTACTCTTATTCAAAAATAAATTTCATTTCATAACAACTTAATTTAATAGACAATAATCCTAGTTTATAGATTGGAATCAAAACTTCAACTTTTGCTTCTTATCTTAAATACTATAATTTATTCAATTCAGAAACATGAATTCGATGTTTAAATTTCTAATATCCTTTATTGCAATTTTCAACCTTTCAAATAATGGATTCACACAAACTCTTTGGGGTTGGGGAGATAACACTCACGGTCAACTGGGAGTTACGCAAGATGAATCAACTTTTTTGTCGCGAAAAAGCACATTTGTAAAATTAGTCAGTGGAAGTGGAAGGTACTTTGCTTTTGATTCAGTTGGAAATGTTTGGACGGCAGGGCGAAATCAAAACGGTGAGTTGGGTATTGGCAACAACACAGACCTAAATAATCTTGTTAAAATAAATAACTTGTGGAATACAATTACATGCACAAATACTGGAACTATTGGTATTCGAAAAGATAGCACATTGTGGGCATGGGGATTAATTACCGAATATAACTCTAATTATTCTACAGTGGTTGATCATTATAGTAATAAACCAGTTATAGTTGATAGCGTTAATAAGTGGAAAGATGTGAAATGTAAAAGTGGTTTTTGTATTGCACTAAAAAATGATGGATCTTTATGGGGTTGGGGATATGATTGGTGGAGTTTAATCCCCTCAGATACAACGACCACATCAGATACTTTAATTCGCATCAGAAGTGTTAACAAATCAAAATGGATATCTTTTGACTTTAGTGAAAGCAACGTAGTAGCTGTAAAAAATGATGGAACTTTGTGGACATGGGGATACGGAGATGGGAATAAATTTAACATATGGAACTATCAATATTGGTTCAAATACTAATTATGGTTATTTTAATAGTCCGGTTCAAATCGGAATTGATTCGGTTTGGAAATCAGTAATTGTAAATGGTAATACATCTGTAGCAGAGAAAATCAATGGTGAAATTTTCACTTGGGGCGGAGCGGACGGTGAGAATTACTACAACAGAACTATAAATGATTGGAAATTTAAAGGTTTTGAAGGTTATAGATATCCAAC
>CAYPYX010000169.1:0-2685 GCA_964415065.1 uncultured Rhizobium sp. | reverse complement strand
CAGAATCCTCGGGTATTTAATCGCATCAATACATTTGCAAAAACAGAAGTAGCGAAAGCATTCGAAAGCACAAAAACAAAAGATAATGCCATCCACGCGAACTGGTTCTTTCTCGGAATCACGTAAATGGACAATAAACTAGCTAAGAATAACACAATGGCCGATTTTCGATAAAACTCGTTCAAGTCTGAAAATGCTATGCTACCGGTTTGCTGAGGATGATCCGAAAACAGTGCTTTATAATCCGTTGGATATCGATTCTTAAGTTCACTTGCTAAAGTTGAATTTGTATCTACGGGAAAAATACCATCCCCCACACCCAAAGAAATTAATTGATACGACGTTGATTTCAAAGCAGATCCCGTGTAGTGCATCAATAACTCAGGATCAGTTAGAACCGTTCTGATGATTTTACCATAAAGCGAATCCGAATGGTGCCATCCTCCTGTTTTCATTAATATACCATCTTGGGGCCAAATAAATCCATAGGCGTGCTCGGGTAAGGAATCTTTATATTGGCACATGATAGACGGTTCGTCTTGGCAGTATTTTTCCAAATAGTGCTTCAAAACACCGGTTTCCGACATTTGTGCAACAATAAAAATATGGCTGCATTTTGCGGTGGTCCAACCATTACCGCCAATATAATTACTCATTAAAACGCTCAACCATCCCACGATAGAAACAATACCCAAATAATAAATTCTTCGAGTCTGGATCATCAATATTTCCCATGCGGATTTACTCAGCAATAAAACCAAAACAACGATCGTTAATACAATCAAGTTCCCGTTGTGCATCAGCGTGGAAGCCAAAGCTATGGATCCCCAAACAAGTTGATAAAATCGTACATTTTCAACCAAAAACAATACCGAAGATAAAAATAAAATCCCGGTGAAAACATCGGGCATGATTTGTACCATAAACCAAGGAAACGGGGTTAAAATTCCAGCTAAACTCAAGCTTAAAAACTGCCAAACAGGAGAATTCGGAAAGAAAAATCGTTGTACCCACTGAAACAACATTCCGTAAATCATGAAAAATACGGGCAAAATGGAAATCCAAAGCGAAGAAATCCCCAAAAACCCACCTACTTGAGAGCAAGCGTACAAATAAAGACTGTAAAAAACACTTCGATCTCCTGGCACAAGCAACTCTCTTGAGTTTAGTACGTAAGCAGCGGAATCAGGAGTATATAAAAGATACAACCCACCCATATTCATTACCAACATCAGGATCCATACCAAGCTGCTCAAATGAACCCACAAGTTCATTTTTTCTGGTTTATATGTAGGAAGATGTGCTGACATGGATACTATTTACTGTAGTAGTTTTTCAATGTAAATAAGCGCCTTATACATTTGAGCTAAGGCCTTGCCGGTTTGAATTATTGTGAAATTTAATTTCCAATCTTACGCTTGCAAATGTAAAAGAAAAAGGGTGCCGAAGCACCCTTTTTTCATTCTAAACCTATGAAAGAAATATATAAGTAATTATAACATGGTAGTAGGACAAACATAGTCCGTTATTTTAAAGCGAGGATTCTCTTTGATTTGACTAAATCCGCCCTTCACGTCAATTAGATTGTCGTATCCACGTGCTTTTAAGATAGAAATGAAAATCATAGAACGATATCCACCTGCACAATGAACATAATAGGTTTTCTTCGGGTCGATCATGGTCATTGAATCATTAATGTAATCTAAAGGTCCATTCAAAGATCCTTCCATTCGTTGACTGAAATGTTCGCTGGCTTTACGTACGTCTAAAACTAAAGTTTCAGGTTGGCTTTCCATAATATCAGCCAACTGGTCAGGAGAAATAGACTCGATGGTATCTACTGGTTTTCCAGAATCTAACCATGACTTAAAACCACCTTTCAAATAACCAATTGCATGATCGTAACCCACACGTGCCAATCGTGTTACAACTTCTTCTTCGGTTCCCTCGTCGGCAACAATTAACAATGTTTGTTCAATATCTGGGATTAATGCGCCTACCCAAGGAGCAAAACTTCCATCTACACCGATATTAATGCTTCCAGGAATAAATCCTTTGGCGAATTCTTGAGCACTGCGAGTATCTAAAATCAACGCATCCGTTTCATCCGCAGCAGCTTCAAAAGCAGCAGGGGTTAATTGCTGTAATCCTTGCTCCAAAACCTTATCAATCGACTCATATCCTTGGATATTCATCAAAACGTTTTTGGGGAAGTAACCCGGAGGAGGCATCAATCCATCTAATAATTCAGCCATAAAAGTTTCACGATCTAAGCCTTCACGTAGAGCATAATTCGTTTTCTTTTGGTTGCCCAAAGTATCGGTCGTTTCCTTACTCATGTTTTTACCACAAGCAGAACCAGCACCATGTCCAGGATAAACAATAATATCATCTGACAATGGAAGAATTTTATTTCTTAACGAATCGTATAAATGAGAAGCCAATTTTTCTTGGGTTAAATCAGCAATTACTTTTTGCGCTAAGTCAGGCCTTCCTACATCGCCGATAAACAAAGTATCGCCAGTAAATAATGAATGCTCTTTACCCATTTCATCAATTAACAAAAAGCAAGAACTTTCCATAGTATGTCCTGGAGTGTGAATGACTCTAATTTTAACATTTCCAATGGTAAATTCTTGATTGTCTTCAGCAGTCAATGCATCAAATCCAGGTTTTGCTGTTGGT
>CAYPYX010000168.1:0-2688 GCA_964415065.1 uncultured Rhizobium sp. | reverse complement strand
AATTAATGTGAGATGGGCTGTTTGTCAGAATTGACAATCATATAGCTGGTGAGAGGACTGTGTTTATCCGCTTCTAAATGCAACCATTTCTTGTATTTAATGTACCATTTCCAACGAAGCGAAGGGAATCCAGATTTGAAGTATTGAATTACCAGAGGGTTCGCTTTTAAGGTAATGGACTTCTGATTCAATTGTTCCCACAAATACAAAATTTCATTTTCAATTTTGTTGAGCAACTGAACACTGCTATCAGCGCGCCCTGTGCCCATGCAGCTACTGCACAATTCCGTATTGGCAATTTCCAATGCAGGTCGAACACGTTCGCGCGTAATTTGAACCAATCCAAATTTGCTCATGGGTAAAATGGTGTGCTTGGCTCTATCTCTATTCATAGCATCCCTTAAAAGTTGGTGTAACGCAGCTTTTTTCTTGGGATCCTTCATGTCGATGAAGTCAATCACAATAATTCCTCCCATATCGCGTAAACGCACTTGACGTGAAATTTCGTTTACGGCTTCGGAATTGATTTTGAAAACGTTTTCTTCTCGGTTTTGGGGATCAAAGCTCGTGTTACCCGAATTGACATCTATAACGTGTAACGCTTCGGTGTGTTCAATTACTAGGTAAGCACCACCACTAAATGGTACATTTTTCCCAAACGAGTTTTTGATTTGTTTGTTGATTCCGTATTGATCGAAGATGGGAACTTTCCCTTGATATAACTTAAGGATTTTTTGAGAATCTAATTTGTAGCGATCAACGGTCGTTTTGAGCGATGCAAAAACTTCGGGATCATCGGTCGATATTTGTGAAAAAGAATCGTTGAGTATGTCACGCAGCAAACCATCCAAGCGATTATCGTTGTCGGTAATGCGTTCTCCAACTTTGGCATTGCGCAAACCAATAACTAAATCGTCCCATTTTTTGAGAAGGTCGCGAAGGTCGCGATCCAATTCTTCTAATGCAACTCCTTCAGAGACGGTTCTAATAATAACGCCAAAGTTTCTAGGTTTAATACTTGCTGCGATGTCTTTTAACCGCGATTTTTCTTTTGCATTTCCAATTTTCCGGGAAACGGAGATGGATTTGGAAAAGGGGACAAGAATAAAATATCTGCCTGGGATAGAAATATCACAGGTAATTTTTGGTCCTTTGTTCGCAATAGGTTCTTTGATAACCTGAACGAGCAATAGTTCTCCTGATCGGACCGTTTGGCCGATTTTTCCAGTTTTTACTGTTTGCTCTTCGAATGTAAAGTCATCCAAATCCGAGGGAAGTTTATTATTTTCCCTAACGAGTTTGGTGAATTTTTGAACAGATTTGATGTTGGGTCCGAGATCAAAATAGGTCAAGAACCCGTCCTTTTCAGCTTTTAAATCCACAAAGGCAGCATTCAATGAGGGAGAGATCTTTCGAACTTTTCCCAAATAGAAGTCACCCACCTGAAAAGGTGCATCGAATTGTTCTCTGTGGAATTCTGTTAATGATTTATCAGAAAGCAGAGCAATTTCTAAACCAGACGAATTTTTTTGTATTACTAATTCGTTAGACAATGGCTATTGCTTATTTTTTCTTGTGACGGTTTTTGCGCAAACGCTTTTTACGCTTGTGAGTCGCAATTTTATGTCTTTTTCTTTTCTTTCCGCTTGGCATAATTCTAAATATTAATTTTGTTTACTGTTACGTTGCACTTTCACCGCTAAATCTAAGTAGACCTTCGCATTGGTGGAATCTCCCATCTGTCCAAATATGTCGCTTGCTTCAAACAACCAATAAGGATTTTGGGGTTGCAAAGATACTAATTTTTCGCATTTTTTTATGGCTTTTTCCAACTGATTTGATTTTTTAAGCAAATTCAGGTGAATGAAGTTTAATTCAACATCATTGCTATCAATGGAATACGATTCTTTTAGAGTAGCCAAGAACATCATGGGTTGATTGGCAAATTCGCTTTGATAAACGATTAAAGCATTTCTCAGTGCCATGTTTTTGGGTGATTTTTTCAGCCCACTTTCGATCCAACGTTTACCCTGTTGAAACAGGAAATTTCTAACCGTATTGTTTTCGGTAGTGCCCGCAGCTAGGAAAATATAGTCGCGTGCAACATCTTCAATTTTACCTTGTTGATGAAATTCAAATAAATCTGATTTTATCAATGAAACCAAAGGCAAAGTGCTGGTTTCTTCTGCCCACTTTAGGGCAAATTTCAAACTGTCGGAAGAGGTTTGTTTAGGATCTGATAAAATAATCCTTGCCACAGCTGCTGGTGGTTTCGTTTTATCGAAAACAGCACCGAGGAATTCAACGCGACTAACGTCGGCAATTACTTCCGAACTGCCATTCATTCCTGGCATTGCAGCCGGGGATGAAGATTCCGAATTTAAAGTTCCACTCGACGTTTTGTACCGGTTAGCAAAAATCAGTACTGCCAATACGGTGGCAATTCCTAAAACAATGCGAACCTGTTTGGCAGTACTGAAATTCATGAAAAGAAGTTATTAAAGACGCTCGTTAAGAGTTTTGCTGTCTTTAACCTGTTGAGCAAATTCCTTAGCAGGTTTAAAACGAGCAACATAATGGGCTGGAACAACCAATGAAGTATTACGTTTGATGTTACGTGCTACTTTGGTCTTTCTTTCTTTAAGTTCGAAAGTTCCGAAACCTCTTAGATAGATGTTGTTTCCAGTT
>CAYPYX010000167.1:0-2730 GCA_964415065.1 uncultured Rhizobium sp. | reverse complement strand
GCCAAAAGGGAAAAGGTTATTTTACGCATAGAAGGAAAGTGTGTGATGATTTAAAATGCAAAATTATCATTTGGAAGGGTAATTTCAATTAAATTATGGTTTGTAAAATCGAAAGTGTCGACTGCTTTCGTGTAATAAATTGTCATTTTCGTTTTTCAAGGTCAAGAATTGAGCGCTATTAGCACTATTTCTTTCAATTTATATCTAGCTATTGAAATGATATGAATTAAATTTGGAACTTTAATTCTTAAAAACTTCATGTCTAAAGTAATTACAATAATTATTGTTTGTGCTATATTTTCCAAACAATATGCCCAAGTGGGTATAGGAACGAACAATCCATCATCTTCAGCTATTTTAGATCTAACAAGCACATCTAAGGGCTTTCTTCCCCCGAGAATGACGGAATTGGAGAAAAATGCTATCTCTTCACCAGCTACAGGGTTGCTAATCTATCAAATTAATAATGCTCCCGGATTGTATTATTACACCGGTTCAGCCTGGACAGGTCCTTTAACTGTGAGCGATTTAACTGGTTACCTAAAAGCAGATGGAACTGTTAATGCATCGGGAGATTTAAATTTAGGTGGTAATAAAATTATCAATTTAGCGACACCAACAGCGTCATCTGATGCAGCCACCAAAGCATACGTTGATGGTTTGAGCGGTGGATTGTCTTGGAAGGAATCTGTGGTGAACTTCGTTTCAAGCGCACCCGCTGGTGCTGTAACAGGAAGTCGATATATACTCACATCTGCTTGGGGTGGAGGTAGTGTCAATCAAATTGCTACTTACAATGGATCTTCATGGACGTTTACTACACCATCTAACAGAGATGCAGTATTCGCTACTGTCCCCTCTAATGGTTATGTGTTTAACGGTACAACTTGGAATCAATTTAACAGCAGTGTGAATTACACATTTGGATCGGGTTTGTCGAATTCATCAAATACTATTACGTTGGCTACCTCTGGAGTGGGGACTGCAAATATTGCAGATGGTGCAGTTACTGCAAATAAGATTAATTCTATGGGTGCTACGAATGGACAAGTGTTGCAATACAATGGTTCTGCGTGGGCACCAACAACACTCAGTACAGGGCAAATTACTAATGTTTCGGTTGGTAGCGGGTTGTCTGTAACCAATTCCACAACTACTCCTACCATTTCTGTTACCACAGTTCCTGTTGCGAATGGAGGTACAGGCACAACAAATGGTTCAATTTCTGGCACAGGTGCTTTAACCTTTGCCGCAGGAGGGACCAATCAAAACGTTACATTAACACCTAGTGGTTCAGGTTATACTTTATTGAATGGAAAAGTTGGGCTTGGCACATCAACACCAAGCACATTGTTGCAAATTCAAAACGCGAATATTTATGGCGGTTCGGATAATCCAGGTTCAACCAGTGTCCCGTCGTTGTATTTGTATAATTCCAATAATAGTTCAACAGCGGCACACTCTTTAGTAGCGTTAAGAACGGGTGGAAATTCAGGTGGTAATCCTTACATTTCTTGGGATATCAATGGTGTAAAAGGTTTCAGTATGGGAATTTCAAATTCAACTGACCAATTGATTATAAACAATAAATGGGATTTTGCAACGGGAACTGCTGCAAATAATATCATGATAATGAACGAAACGGGTCAATCTCGGGTAATTATTCCAAGTGAAGCGGGAGCTTACAGTAATTCATGGCCTAATGGTTGGGGTGGCGGATTAGCACTCTATGATTTGTCTGTAGCCGGTATTTATTACACTACATTATCCGCGCGCTCAGACAAACGTTTGAAAAATGAAATCAATCCCATTTCAATTTCTTAAGCTCAAAAGTTATTGAATTTAGTTCCTGTAACCTATTATTGGAATAAAGGTATTTGTGATGATAAAAGTTTGCAATATGGTTTTATTGCACAGGAAGTAGAGAAGATATTTCCAGATATAGTTTCAACTGCCACCGATGAAATGCAAACCAAATCGGTGAATTATCAGTCTTTTCATGCGCTAACAGTGAAAAAGATCCAAGAACAAGAAGTTGAAATTCAGAACTTGAAACAATTACTTCAACAACGTCAAGTTCAAATTGATGAACTAAAGTCCTTGATTCAAGATAATTTAAAAAAGTAATATGTTACGGATCAAATTTATCTTGTTCAGCGCGTTGACGGGATGTGTTTTCAATGTCGTAAATGCTCAGGTTGGGATTGGTACAGAAACGGCTGTTGCCTCTGCAAAATTGGAGCTAAGTAGTTCCGAACGAGGTTTTTTAATGCCTCGAATGACCCAGTCTCAACGTGCATCCATTACGACTCCGGCCACTGGATTGTGGGTGTTTCAAATCGATAATTCCTCAGGCTTTTATTACTACACAGGAACAAATTGGGCAGGGCCACTAACTTCATCTGAAGTGGCTGGTTTGGTAAAAACGGACGGACAGTCCATTTTCTCCGGGGATTTAAATATGTCCACCCAAAAAATCTCCAACCTATCAGATCCAACGGCTGCTAATGATCTTGCATCCAAAAGTTATGCAGATGGATTAAGTGGCGGTTTGTTGTGGAAAGAGTCAGTGATTAATTTAGTTGCAACAGCTCCTGCATCCCCAAATAATGGCGATAGATACATACTAAGTGCGAATTGGGGCGGAGGTACTACCAATCAAATTGCCACATATAATTCTGGAAGTTGGAGTTTTGTAACTCCGTCGTCTAAAGATGCTGTATTTGCATC
>CAYPYX010000166.1:1725-2770 GCA_964415065.1 uncultured Rhizobium sp. | reverse complement strand
TATGACGACTATCATAAAGGATTGGCTACACTTGCAAATCATTTTGATACTGATTTCCAACCGATAGTTTCTGCCTTCTATAAGGAAATAGACCGACTAAATGAACTGATTCAGCAATTGAATATCCCCCAAAATCGGAAACGAAATTTTCAATTAGAAATTAATTTGATCATTGCGGCTGGTCAATTGGCTTGCGATCACTTTATTTCTGTACAAAAATCTGAAAACGGTGAGTTGTTATTGAGATCCATTGACCGAAAACGAATGATTATCGACATGGAAAAATGGTCAAGTCAGTTTAAAATGCTGACCACTGCAATTTCCATGGGGATTCGCTAACAAATTATTGATAACCAATTTAAATATGAATTTCAATTAGGCAATCCACATACAATTATTGACTCAATTCGTATTCAATTATAGACTATAAAGTACATAGTAAAATGCTGTCAGCAAAGCCACAAATTCACCAAGAATTAATATCAGCCAAGCAAACGCATTGGAAATACTCTTTAAAATAGGATCAAAACTTCCGTTATTAATAGCATCTCTTATCGCTGCGAATATCCAAATAGGTAATGCAAAAATAGCGGGTAGAATTGCAATAGTTCCCCAGAAACCAACTTGATACAAAACACTATGATCCTCCAATCCATCATATAAGTGCGATGCCCATAGGTAAAATAGTCCAGGTATTAGGGAAATTAAAAATATTGTTACTCCCAACGCTATGGATTCCCCCCAACCGATGGCGAACAAACCCATCAACAAACCGTATCCGCCAATAGATATGAGTAAACCCAATCCCAAAATATAAAGAAGCCATTTTCCGATATCCGAACCAGAATCCGGCACAACTTCATGTTTGCTCATCCGTTGACCCTTAAATTCAGGTTTCCCAATTGGGGATTCAAATGTCTTTTCCTTTCCAGAAATCAATTTGGATTGAAACGGGGTTAGCAATTTTAAATGTTTCGAAAAAGATAGGCGGCTATCATTATGGTTAGGAGCATTTATTTTCTCAAGTTTTATGGTTTCGGGGGAT
>CAYPYX010000166.1:0-1715 GCA_964415065.1 uncultured Rhizobium sp. | reverse complement strand
AACTCGGCATCAACCAGATTTCTTGTTGAGCTCTGAGTTACTGGTTCTGAAAGAATAAAATTACTGCTTACAACCGCTTTTTCATCATTCAACTTTGATGCGTTAACAATTGCTAATTTTGATTGTTTTTTTGTTGTTGATTTCCCGGGCCAATTTGACGCCGTTCCGCGTTCCGCCAATTGAAGAGTGGAACACGATGATAGAAACGAAATTCCTAAGAATACGATCAATAATAGACGAACAGAAATTTTAATTTGATGTTTCACAGATTGAAGATTGAAAGAGTTGAAGTAATACAATGATAATTATTTATAGTAATTATTCCCTATTTTCAAAAACAGCCGAAAGAATTAACATGGGTAAACCAATTATTGCCGGTAGAAAAAACAAAAATGGACTAAAAACCGACATATAAAACCCGATCTGATAGAAAATCGAATGCTCTTCCAGGTCATCAAAACCATGCGATGCCAAAAAATATGCTCCTGCACCTAGAACAAATAAAACTGCGATCATCAAATACAAAAGAATGTCCAGATCATCCCATAAAAATCCTCCCTCATAAATTAATATGGCTAGTAGTATAATTCCAATTACAACTATTATAACACCCATCATAAATGTTACCCATTTTAAAAACGGAGAATCCGAATCTGGAAGTACTGAGTTTTTTGAGGAAACTGAATGCCGTTTTTCTTCAATTTTGGGAATGTGCTTTAATCCTTTTATCTTGGTCTTAGAATTATTCAAATTTAAACTTGAAACGGGATGTTCTAAAGATTCGCTTGGCTTGTACAAACAGTGACTCCGAGATTGAGATGAATGACTCAATCCTATTTCTGTGTTTCGTGTGCTTGAATCTGAATTAGTTACTACCTTTAAATTGCTAACGTCGCTATAACTGTTATTTTTTTGAACTTTGGGGGTTTTACTTTTTGAAATGCCGTAGGAAAATCCTGGAGATTGCTGGGAATGTCCTCGTTCAGCGGTTTGAATCGAAGCACAAGAATGAAGCAGGCCAATAACCACAAAACAGTACGTCCAATTGAGTTTGAAGTTAAACAAGTTTGTTAAAGACATAATCACAAATTATTGGCGCAAACTACCTCCATAATTCCATTAAGCATTACGGAAAATCCGTAAATCAAATTTGAGTTTTATTGATAATCCATAATTTGAAGTTGGGATGATCAATAACCACGACTCAATAACTTCAATCTGCTGTAATCAATTTTGCTGAAATGACGAGGATCTCGAGGTAACTTTAAAAACAATACAGAACCTTTGGGTAAATTCAATTCTTCTATTTTCGTTTCAACCTTTAAACGTATTTGCTCATCCAAATTAATTTCGTGTTCCAATTCGATAAAAAAAACCAACGATCCAACCAATTCCATTACAGTACCTGCTGCAACTCCGTCAATCCCTCGCAGTTGTTCCTCAACAATAAATGGATAAATGGTGTTGGCAGCAGTTTTAATTATCTGTGAACAACGTCCCACCAAATACAAATTTCCATCTGTACCAATAAATCCAGCATCTCCGGTTCGGTGCCAGCAAATACTATCTTCAAAAATTTTGGATTCGGCCAACCATGTTGCAGAATATGGTCCAAAGTATTCCCTCAACACATGTTTCCCACTGACTTGAATTTCTCCCACTTTACCCATTTCTGCTACCTCTACCGACTTCCAATTAAAAATTCGCACCTGAGC
>CAYPYX010000165.1:1533-2774 GCA_964415065.1 uncultured Rhizobium sp. | reverse complement strand
CCCCCGTACGTATCTACCACTATCTTCCGTCCCGTTAAACCCGTATCTCCATGCGGTCCGCCAATGGTAAAACTGCCCGATGGATTGATTAAATATTCGGGTTGTTTCTTGGGAAGCCAGTCGCGTAAAACAGGCTCCAATACATGCTTAATTACGGCCTCACGAATGGTTTCCTGATCCACATCTTCTGAATGTTGCGTGGAAACGACCACTTTATCCACCGTTACCGGACCATGATCATCATAAGTAACTGTAACTTGTGATTTAGCATCTGGACGTAACCATGGAAGCACTTTAATTTCACGTAACCAGTGCAATTGCTTCACAATTTCATGCGATAAACGAATGGCCAAGGGTAAAAATTCTGGGGTATCGCTACATGCATGTCCAAACATAATTCCTTGATCACCAGCGCCTCCATCGACCACACTGTTGTAAATTTCGCGACTTTGAGCATGTAGCACATTCTCGATTTGTGCCGTTTTCCAGTTAAATCCAACCGCATCGTTGTTGTAGCCAATTTGATCCAAAACGCGTTGCGCAATGTCAACCGGATCTACCTTTGCATCCGAGGTCACTTCCCCCGCAATCAAAAGTTTTTGCGTCGTAATTAGACACTCACAAGCTACTTTCGATAGCGGATCTTGTGCCAAATAAGCGTCGAGAATGGCATCTGAAATGAGGTCAGCTACTTTGTCGGGATGTCCAGCAGAAACCGATTCACTGGTAAATTGATACTGATAATTTTTCATAAGATATGTTGTTTAGGTTTTTTCTCGGGGGATGGTAATTCCGAGACCGATCTAGAAGGCGGCAAACCCCAACAACAACATCAGTAAATGTTTGAACTCCGGCTTTAATGAAGCTAGGCGCAGTAGTTTCAACTCCAGCTTTAATGAAGCTAGGCGCGATAGTTTCAACTCCAAATTCTGGAGCAAAGTCAGCAGCGGATAATAAACAAATACGATTCATTCCCTTTGTTTTTGACTGTTTGTCCGCATCATTTTACCACCGTAGCTGGGTTAGAGCTCGGTTGGTGACCTTCTCGGTCTCGTGATACAAGTGCAAAAGTACAACTTCCTCCAGAATTTCCAAAACCATTGCCACCAAACCACATAAAAAGTCGATGGATTTAGTTAGTTCAATTCAACCCCTCGGCATGCGGAATTGAATAATAAAGCAGAACTACAAAAAACAATCCTCCCCAAAAAAGCTGCTCAATCCCTCGGCATGCGGAATTG
>CAYPYX010000165.1:0-1433 GCA_964415065.1 uncultured Rhizobium sp. | reverse complement strand
TACAAAAAACAATCCTCCCCAAAAAAGCTGCTCAATCCCTCGGCATGCGGAATTGAATGATCAAAGCAGAACTACAAAAAACAATCCTCCCCAAAAAAGCTGCTCAATCCCTCGGCATGCGGAATTGTATAATTAAAGCGGAACCCACCGTAATGATACCAATCAGAATAATGGCCGATTTAATTCCAAAAGCATCGGCTGTGATTCCCGATAAAATGGCACCAAAGGCATATCCCAAATCACGCCACAAACGAAAGGTACCCACAGCTTCCGCCCGTTGTTTCGATGAAACTACACCTGCAATGGTCGATAAAAATGTGGGATACACCATGGCCGTCCCCCATCCCAAAAAAACCGATAACAAAAGCATACAACAGAAAATATGTGTAAAAGGCAGAATGAGTATCGCTATTCCCTGTAAAAACATCCCCCAAAACAGCAATTTCTTCTTAGAAAATCGGTCGCCTAGCCTTCCCGTGAAAAGCTGACCCAATCCCCAAACCGCAGGATAGGTTGCTGTAATTATACCCAAATCGGCCACAGATAAATCCAGTGAAATCAGCAAAATGGGCAACAATCCCCAAATCATTCCATCGTTCAAATTATTCACCAATCCTGCTTGAGTTACTGAACTAAGAGTTTTATGGTGGAATGTGGTATCGAGGAACACATTTTGTAAAGGCTTCGCCTCGCGTTGAATAACCATTTCGTGTTGAACAAAATCGCGGGTGTCTTTCACCCAAATAGCTGTAAAAAAGAGTCCCAAAAACGAAAGAACAATTCCCACATAAAAAGGATACGGGGTTATTCCATAATGAGTAGCAATGAATCCCGTTAAGAATGCTACCAATCCCACAGACAAATAACCGGCGAACTCATTAATTCCCATGGCGAATCCTCGGTCCTTCTCGCCCACCAAATCCATTTTCATTACCACGGTAGAACTCCAAGTTAGTCCCTGACTCACCCCTAAAAGTACATTAGCGGCGATTACAAAATACCAGCTTGTAGCAAAAATCAACATAAAAGGCACCAAAATGGCGATATACCAACCAAAAAGCAGCAGGTTTCGTCGACCGTATTTATTGGCTAATCGTCCGGTATAATAATTGGCAATGGCCTTCGTTAAGCCAAACGCGGTAATAAACGATAAAATTGCGGAATGTGATTGTATACCAAATTGCTGATGAGCAAATTGCGGAAAAATGGTTCGTTCCATTCCGATCATGCCTCCCACAAAGGCATTCACAATCACTAAAAGGGTAAACTGCTTCCAATTTTCTTTCAATCCCAACTGCACGGGCTTCTTCAAAACGTTTGTATACATGAATTGGATACAAAGTTCGTTGAGCTTTTCGGGGGATATTTTTACAAATGTTAAATACGGATAATTTGGGGTGTTGCTATGTTCAATAGGTGACAAAAGTTACTCA
>CAYPYX010000164.1:0-2777 GCA_964415065.1 uncultured Rhizobium sp. | reverse complement strand
AAGGACATAAAATCGTTCCTTCGGCTCCCATCGTGGTAAAAGGGGATCCAACCCTGATGTTTACCAACGCGGGAATGAACCAATTTAAAGATTATTTCTTAGGCAATGCAGTGGCCAATGATACCCGTGTAGCCAACAGTCAAAAATGCTTGCGCGTAAGTGGAAAGCACAATGATTTAGACGAAGTTGGACACGATCATTATCACCATACCATGTTTGAAATGTTGGGTAACTGGAGTTTTGGTGATTACTTTAAAAAAGATGCCATCAATTGGGCTTGGGAATTATTAACTGAAGTGTACCAATTACCCAAAGACCGTTTGTATGTTACGGTTTTTGAAGGAAGTCCCGAAGAAGGCATTCCTTTTGATCAAGAAGCTCACAATATCTGGGCAGAATTAATATCCCCCGAAAGAATAATTAAGGGGAATAAAAAGGATAATTTTTGGGAAATGGGGGATACGGGGCCGTGCGGACCTTGTACCGAAATCCATTTCGACATGCGCAGTGATGCTGAAAGAGCACAATTGGATGGCGCAAAATTGGTGAACAACGACGATCCTCAGGTTATCGAAATCTGGAATAATGTATTCATGGAATTCAATCGCAAAGCCGATGGAAGTTTGGAATTTTTGCCAGCAAAACACGTGGATACCGGAATGGGTTTTGAACGTTTGGTTAGAGCCATTCAAGGTAAATCGTCGAATTACGATACAGACATTTTCCAATTTATCATTCAAAAAACTTCGGAATTATGCGGTATTTCCTATGGTTCAGATGAACATAAAGACATCGCATTTCGCGTAATTGCTGACCACATTCGCGCCGTAAGTATGGTAATTGCCGATGGTCAAATTCCATCCAATACCGGTGCTGGTTATGTGGTGCGTAGAATTTTACGTCGTGCCGTGAGATACGGTTACAGCTATTTAGAATTTCAAAAACCATTTCTACATGAATTGGTAGCGTCGTTAGCAGAATACTTCAAAGATTCTTTCCCCGAATTGGAACAACAAAAAGAATTTGTTGCGAAGGTTATCCGCGAAGAAGAAGCTTCGTTTTTCAGAACATTAAGTACGGGTGTACAAAAATTGCAATTGTATTTCGCAGAAAATCCGGGACAAGGAATTTCGGGGAACATGGCATTCGAGTTGTACGATACTTACGGATTCCCGATTGATTTGACCGAGATTTTTGCTCGCGAAAATAAAGTTTCGGTGGATTTGGAAGGTTTTGAATCGGCATTGTTGCAACAAAAAGAGCGCAGTAAAGCAGATGCAAAAAAAGAAACGGGCGATTGGAACGTACTAATGGAATCGGCGGAGGAAGTTTTCTGCGGTTACGATACCACAACCCAATCTACCAAGATTTCACGATATAGAAATGTTCAAACCAAAGGTAAAAATACCACTCAAATTGTGTTGGATTCTTGTCCATTTTACGCCGAAAGCGGTGGACAGGTTGGTGATACCGGATGGTTATTGGGCGAAGATGGCGAGAAAATTCGCATTGTTGATACTCACAAAGAAAACAAGTTGCACGTGTTGGTATCAGAAACGGAAATCAAGAATCCACAACAACTTTTCACAGCATCTGTTGATCAGAAAAGACGGGATGCTATTGCGTCTAATCACTCAGCTACTCACTTGATGCACAGTGCATTGAGGGAAGTTTTAGGTGATCATGTGGCGCAAAAAGGTAGTTTAGTGAATGATAAGATACTTCGTTTCGATTTTTCGCATTTTGGTAAAATGTCGGAGGATGAGTTGCAACGTGTAGAAGATCGAGTGAACCAAAAAATACGTGAGTCGATTCCTTTGATTGAGCACCGAAATATTCCCATTGAAGACGCGAAACAACGTGGAGCTACAGCTCTTTTTGGTGAAAAGTACGGTGATTTTGTACGTGTAATTGAGTTTGATCGCGAATATTCCATGGAATTATGCGGGGGAACACATGTTTCCAATACGGCTCAAATTGGATTGTTTAAATTGGTTTCCGAGGGAAGCGTAAGCGCAGGTGTTCGTCGTGTAGAAGCAGTAACCAGTGATGAAGCGTGGAATTTAATAAATTCCAAAATTCAGGAATTGGATCAGATCAAATCGGTTTTGAATCAACCCAAAAATGCAGTAGATGCCATCCAAAAATTATTGGTGGAGAACCAGAATTTGCAGAAAAAAATGGAGGAATTCACCGCCATGCAAGTGTCTCAAATCAAAAAGGAATTATCAGGTAAATTTGAATCAATAAACGGGGTAAATGTTTTGATAGCAGAGCTTTCATTGCCCAATGCCGATGCAGCCAAGCAATTGTGTTTTCAGTTGAAAAATGAATTTTCACCTGCTGCTATAGTTTTAGGATTTGTGGCTGAAGAAAAGCCCGGATTGGCTATTTACTTAGAAGAATCGTTGCTAGCGGAAAAATCCTGGAATGCATCTCAATTAGTTAGGGATTGTGGTAAATTCATACAAGGTGGAGGCGGAGGACAAGCGTTTTTCGCTACTGCCGGTGGTAAAGACATCACTGGAATCCCCAATGCATTGAATCATGCCAAAACCTATTTGGGGTTGTAGTTCACAGGTTTTACTCAACAATCAATTATGTGAAAGGATTGTTGGTTTTCATGGAAATAATTTTTGATGCCTTTTTATTATCAAATTTTTGTATTCTAATTTCGTTTCTGCAGTTAAAAAGCTTGAATCAATACAATTAATCCAAATTGGTAATATAGCTGTGTATCGCTTTTTTATCGAATTTAATGACTTTTCATTTATCTT
>CAYPYX010000163.1:0-2834 GCA_964415065.1 uncultured Rhizobium sp. | reverse complement strand
ACTATATGGGAGATGTAAACCTCACAATCAATTATTGGGTAATAGCCATTTTTTTTATGCTTTTTTTAAGGTTATATTTTTATAAACGGAATTTATTTAGCTTAATAAATTTATTAACTTATGTATTCTATTCAACCTTATATATTTGTCAGTCGGAAAATAAATTATTCTCTTTATTTCAAATGATTTTATTGCACTTAGTAATCAGTACATTTCACCTATTATTTACTTTGATTGTACAAGTAATAATAAAGAGAAAAGTATGCTAATACAACATATAATCGCTTCACAAATTTAGCACATAAAAATCACTTTGTATTTGCGTGAGGGATAATAGCGGATACCCCACAGTGAGGCACAAGCGAGGAATAAAATAGATCAATTTTTTAAACAGATTAGGTCTGCATAAATTTATTGAAGAAATGAGAACCAAAAGATCATATAGTGCTGTGGATTGATTATAGATTATACAAGATTCACAGCAGGAAGGCCAGAAGGTAACATGTCGTAAGTATTGAACCATCACTTTTTATTAGATGGAAGAAGAAGTATTTAGAAAAAGGGGCTTTGTAAGTTCCTAAAAAAGAGTTTATTTTAAAATTCAAACGGGTTTAAGCATTTAAATTGTTCCACTGAAGCTTTTCAATTAAAAAACACCAGAATCCGTGAATTTTACCAATTTTAGTAATGGTTTTTTGGTTAACTTGCTGAAAACAAACCGCTATGCGCATCCCCCGAAACCCAAAACAATACGAACTAACCAACCATTTGGGCAATGTATTGTCGACGGTATTGGACCGCAAAACCCCAATCACCACAACCGGCGGATCCGGCAGCAGTACAACGATAACCCATTACGAAGGCGATGTGGTATTTGCCACCGATTATTATCCGTTCGGCAGTCCCATGTCGTGGTCAACCCCAGATTCAAGCAGCGGCAGAATGTATACAGGTGGTGGGTATAGGTATGGGTTTAATGGTAAAGAAAAAGATGATAAGATGGTCTCAAATTACTATGACTTTGGAGCGAGAATTTACGATGCTCGAATTGGTAGGTGGTTAAGTGTGGATGCACTTACTTGTAAATTTCCAGAATTTAGTCCTTATTATGCTTTAAGTAACAACCCAATTATAACTATTGATAGAGATGGAAACGAAGGAATATTATCAGGTTCAGGCACAAAAACAGACCCATATATCATCACAGCTCATTATGCATATGTTGAAGGGAGTTTGAATGAAATAGAATTAAAAGCTTTGAATTCAACAATAGCAACGTTTAATAATGATGGAAAGGCAAGAAAAACTAAGGATTTGGATGGTAACCCTATTTACGTTAAATTTCAACTTTCTGCTTTTGGTTTGCCTGAAAATACAGTTTTAAATAATGATACCAAATATGAATTGAGGTATCAAAAAGAATATTGGTTTGTTGATGTAAATGGGTTTCAAAGATCTTCGCTTAATTTTATAATTAAAGAAGATGATCCTAATGCAAATGATGAAAAAATCGTTGGACATACTACAGGAAGAATAATTACAATACCAATTAAAAATATGCAAGATACACGTGAGAAAATTCATATTTGGAATCAAAAAAATGCTGAACCACCGATTGATGAACCAGATTATACAATGGCTATTATTTACAGATCAATGCTCCTCCATGAAATATTGCATACTTTAGGCTTAAATGATAATCAAATTTATAGAAAAAACAATGAAAACATTTATATTCAAACTCGCATTTCTAATTTGTAATTGTAATTTATTTTCTCAATGTATAGTTAAACCAAAACAAATTGTAGAAATAGACCAACTCTTTACTAACTATAGGACGGAAATTGGCAAAAGAGACAATACTATTGATATTCTAAAAAGTAAAAATGATTCATTAACGAATACTTATAAATGGCTTATAAAACAGGCACTTACTACTTTAAGTTTCAATTTAGGCAAGTCAAATTATCCTAGTACAGCCATTTTAGAAAGTAATCAGATTAAAGTTTTTACATCTTCGAAGGTTTATTACAACGACTCAGAGTCCATAGCGGCTATTCATAAACGGAACAAAATTAATAATGTTGAAAATTTAACTGAGAAGGAATTATTACATTATCAGAATCAAAAAGGCTTTATTTTTGATGATAGTGAACATCCATTGTATTCACAACATTCTTTGTTTGAAGGTTTTAATTTTGCCGACAAAACACCTATTGACACAATTCAGTCTAGAATTAATATAAAAATTAATAACATTTACTTTTCAAATGATTATTCAATCCAAGAGAATAATAGAATTTTTAATATAATTTACAATAACGAATCATATATAGAAAACCAAGACAAAATAAGGTGTTCGACAAAACCATTGGAACACTTAATATATAGACCAGGTTTATCAGTAAAGGATAAAACAATTTATTCGGAAGTGGAAATAACGCATATAGTATTTCAAAATGATTTTAAGTATGCTCAAATTTTTTATAACTATTATTACTATTATGGTTTTTTTGTATTTGATTTAATAAACAAAAAATTAGTTTTTGATTATAAAGAATTACATATTGATTATAGGTAAAATTTTGTAAAATTATAAACCTACCTAAAGACAAATGGCATTGGAAATCTTGTTGTATGTGCCACACAATAGGGTGTGATTCAATTTTTAAACGGGTCTAAATGTTAATTTATTTTTAGTGAATTTTGTAAATTACTAAAAAATCCAAAAACCGTGAATTTTACCAATTTTAGTAATGATTTTTTGATTAACTTGCTAAAAACAAACCGCTATGCGCATCCCCCGAAACCCAAAACAATACGAACTAACCAAC
>CAYPYX010000162.1:0-2852 GCA_964415065.1 uncultured Rhizobium sp. | reverse complement strand
ATAACTTCTAGCATTGCATTGGGAATATTGGTTCCAATGCCATTTTGTGCAAAAGCGTACGAACATCCCCCAAAAAGGAAAATTAAACTAAAAAACTTGTTCATCTGGCTACCTCCGTAATGGTTAAAATGGCGTCGTTATACATTTTAAACGTGTCATCGCTTGAAACGCGATCCACTTCTATGGATACGGTTACGCTGTTGGTTGAACTATTGGTATAAACGGCTTTAATTGGGAATAATGCAGAGCTTCTTCCACCTCCGCCAGGATTGCTATTAGCGAGCCATTCCTGGGTTTGTAAAACAGTTGAGCCCACTTTTAAGTAGGATTTGAAGTTGTCTGAAGCAGAGCCCGAAATATCGTATTTAGCATGAAATTCAATGATGAGTTTCGATGTGTTGGAAATTGGGGTGTAGTTGAATGAAGCTACGGTGGACTTTCCACTGGATACAGAAACACCGTTTGCGTTGATGGATAAATCAGTTTCATTGAGGAAAACCTGATGAAGTATTTGTCCTGAAGCTGTGGATCGAATGGTAGAAGTAGCCTCAATATTTCCCCCAACAGTGAGTGTGTTATTTGCAACGGAATTGGTATTAATGCCCACACCACCACCGTTGGGATTCAATAAAAGCGGATAGTTTAAACTGTAATTACTCAAATCACGCGATTGAATCCAAACATAATTGTCTTTGCTCACACCCAGATCCAAAATGGCATTATCGCTGGAATTTCCCAAACGAAAAACGGAATTTAAAGTATTGCCAGTTTTTTTGGGGGATGATGTATCGCCTAGTATATGTAAAGTGCTGCTGGGTGAGTTGGTGCCGATTCCAATTTGACCTTTTGAAAATGGAATCCAACTCAATAAAATAATACAAGAAATGAAGTACTTCATGAGTATAAGAGTTACAAATGTATAACATTAATCCAGTAGGTAAGTATAATAAGTTGACAACACGATTGTGAATGTTACAAAAAAATACGTGATTTGAATAAAATTATTCACTTTGAGCTTTTTGAAAATCTCAGCAAAATTTTGGGTGCTTTTAGGTTGGATTTGCGTTCACTTAGATACATCAGCACAGCCATGTGGTAGTAGTGTAAATCCAAAGAATTTCCCCCAAAAATCCTTTGAAATAGTGAGTGTTCTAGTTGATGCTTGCGATGGATCTAATGAAGGACAAAATGAAATGATCCGATTGATAACCGGAAATAAATCCATTTTACCGTCTTCATTTTCGGTTCCAAATTATAAAAATAGTTATGTGAATTGGGGCACGAATTCATCGAATCCTTGGCGTGGAATTGCTGATTTAAATACAACCACCAAAAGCAAATTGAACTACCTGAATTCGACCATCAAATCCAAAGATAATTGTGGCTTACTTGTTGGTTTAAATGCAAATCAGAGCATTCCTCCGTTTTCACAGGTTTTATTTATCACAAGTGAATCGTTTTCTCAATTCGCCCAAGATTTCAGTGATTTGAACGATACTTTGTATGTGATTTTTCAGAAATCCGGAAATACAGCCGGTCATTTTGTGAATTTTG
Organism: uncultured Rhizobium sp.; assembly: GCA_964415065.1. Lineage (GTDB taxonomy): Bacteria > Bacteroidota > Bacteroidia > NS11-12g > UBA955 > VMCP01. The sequence continues at coordinate 1,298 of CAYPYX010000162.1, read as the reverse complement.
GAAGCTCATCAACTCGAACATTTATTCTCAGAAATTCAGGAAGCGCTGATACCGTTGTTTACGATAGAAGCGATTTGATCAATTTAAAGGGACAAAAAGGTGCCGATGATGGAGCAGTAGCCAATTTCGATTTCAAAGGTAATGTGAGTTATGCAAATTATGGTTGCCGAGTTCCTATACCCGTAATTTCTGTTGATGCTGGCAAAGTCGCACAAACCTATTGCGATCAACCCTGGATACAACTCAATGGTCGTGTTGCAGGAACTGATTGTTATCGTTGGTCAGCAGTTCCTCTGAATTCAGGTTATTTTTCAGATTCTCATGATTTAAATTCTCGATTTATTCCCAAAAAGGGATATCAAGGTGTTGTGAAATTGTATTTAACTGCGTTTACAGGCTGTGGTGGTTTGAGAGATTCTGTGGAAGTATTGTTAAAAACGAAATCAAACATTCAAATAAGCATCGATTCTTCAAATAAGCCATACTATTGTTTTCAGTTTACAGATATTCATAATGAAAAGTTCAGAGTCGTATTACAACAACTTCAGAAGGGTAAAACGGTATTAGATACCATAATTCAATCACCAAAATGGTGCTTTGTTTTGAAGGATACTGGACTACTGAGAATCTGTTTACAACAAGAAACGATTACACCTGGTTGTGGTGATACGCAGTGTTTTGAATTGTTCAATCCGTTAATTCCAAAACCTTATCCTAAAAAGGAATTGACTTTGAGTAATGTATTTACACCGGGGAAAAAAGATGGCTTAAATGATGAATTTTATGTGGGAATAGGGGATTGTATTCAATTTAAATTGGAAGTATACAATCGATGGGGCGAAAAAGTATTTTATACAGAAGACCCCAAAGTAGGTTGGAATGGTCAAGTTCATAACATTGGGGAGATGTGTCCCCAAGGAACGTATTTTTATTTGCTTCAAGTTCAATTATTAAATGAAAATCCACAGTTCATTCATGGTTCAATTTTACTCCTAGAGTAATCGCTTTTGATTCTGCCAAAATGATATTCGTGTTGGGCGATTTGTATTACAATAGATTCATGTGACAATTTATTACAACACACGATGAGCAAGTGGGTGGTATGAGTTAATCCGATTGCAAAATACCCAATCAAATAAAGCGATTCATTTGTATTTTTGCAGTACTTATGTGCCTTATAAAAAACTTAAAGTCTTTCGGGGTATTTATCACATTTAGTTTGACTTCTTTAAATATTCAGTCGCAAAATGCATTGAATTTTGATGGTGTAGACGATTATGTAGGTTTAAATAGTTCAA
>CAYPYX010000161.1:0-2863 GCA_964415065.1 uncultured Rhizobium sp. | reverse complement strand
GTTCTAATATTTTGTTTTTTCAATTAAAATGATTTCTTTGCAAAAAAGGGATTTTTAACATGAGCAAAAACAGCAATAGAAAAATGAAACTGGAACTCGAATATTCGGTTCGTTCCTCGCCACATATATTATTTCAATACATCTCCAATCCTTCGGGATTACAAAGTTGGTTTGCCGACAATGTAGAAATACTTGGGGCAGGTGATTATCGATTTTCTTGGGAAGATGGCACCGAAAACGTAGCTAAGATGGTGAAAAACGTCACCAATAAATACACTCGTTTTGAATTCGACGGTGGGAATGATGGTGAATATTTGGAGTTTCGTATAGAACAAGATGAAATTACCGGTGATGTGGAACTCATCATTGTGGAATTCGTAAACGAAGCAGAAGCACAAATGGCTGCATCCATTTGGGATTCAGCGGTGGAAGACCTTTGTGCTATAATAGGTGCTTAATCGCCATATAAGCAAATAAACCCGCACCTTGCTCCAACGCATCTTCGTCAACATCAAATTTGGCGTTATGCACACTCACACCAGTTCCCTTTTCTTCATTGCGGGTACCCAATCGATAAAAACAACTCGGTACTTCTTGGCTGTAGTATGCGAAATCTTCAGCCGCCATCCAAATATCTAACGGTTTTACATTTTCTGAACCAACATATTCTTCCGCTGCTTGTTGACAAATTTCTGTGGTTGTTTCATCATTTTTAAGGAAGGGATATCCTCGTTTAATCTCAAAATCTACACTTCCTCCCATCGATTCAGCGATTCCTTGAGCCATTTTAATCATGCGTTTATGTGCTTCCTCGCGCCAGGTTTCATCCATAGTGCGGAACGTGCCCTCCATTTTTACTTCATCGGGAAGTACGTTGGTTGCACCTTGGGCTATGACTTTCCCAAAGGACAGCACGCTATGCATAGCTGGATTGGCATTACGCGATACAATTTGCTGCAAAGCCACAACAATATGAGCTGCAATCAAAACGCTATCAACCGCTAAATTAGGAATTGCACCGTGTCCGCCTTTCCCCTTCACAGTAACGTACAATTCATCGGTGCTTGCCATGTACAATCCCTTACGGATACCAATTTTACCCGTATTCAACAACGGCATTACATGCTGACCAATCATTACATCTACCTTCGGGTCATTCAAAACACCATCTGCACTCATCCAGCTCGCGCCACCCGGCAATTTCTCTTCGCCCGGTTGAAAAACCAACTTAATTGTACCTTCAAATTCATTTCGCATTTCATTTAAAATAGTGGCTGCGCCTAATAGAGAGGTTGTGTGTACATCGTGTCCACAGGCATGCATAACCCCCTCATTTTTAGAGCGATACGGTCTTCCGTCATTGACTTCAACAATTGGTAATGCATCCATGTCAGCACGCAATCCTACCACTTTTTTCTGAGGATTTTTTCCTTCGATTAGCGCCACCACTCCCGTATTTGCCAGGCGTTTGGTAGTTAAACCCAATTTATTTTGCAAATAGTCCTCAACCCGTTTTTGCGTTTCAAATTCTTGAAAAGACAACTCTGGATTTTGATGTATTTCACGACGAATTTGAATTAATTCGGGCAATAATGCTTTAGCTTTTTCTTGGATCAATTGAATGGAACTCATGTTTTTCTGTTTTCGGGGGATGTAAACTCGCGTATGAATGTAATGGGTTAGTTTCTGTTTTCGGGGGATGTAGACTCGGGTATGAATGTAATGGGGTAGTTTCTGTTTTCGGGGGATGTTAACTCAGGTAAAATGTAATGGGTGATTGGTTTGAATGAATAATTATGTAGTAAATAAAGGTGACTGTAAAATTGAAAATGGAACTGAAATATTTACAAATTTATCATAAAATCAAATTCATTCCTGTAAAATTGAATTCGCCGAATGAATTTTAGTTATTTTTGAAATCCGACTTACAAATTACAAACTGCATTATTTCAATTTAGAAAAATTTTCCATCCCCCAAAATGATCAGCCCCAATTCCATAGACCAATTGTTGAGTGTTGCGCACATCGAAGATGTGGTTGGTGACTATGTAAACTTAAAGAGGTCAGGGTCGCGGTACAAGGGTAATTGTCCTTTTCACGATGAAAAAACACCCAGTTTTGTGGTTACTCCGAGTTTGGGTATTTACAAGTGTTTTGGTTGTCAAAAAGGAGGAAATGCCATTCATTTTGTTATGGACATTGAGAATCTTACCTTCACTGAAGCCGCAAGAAATCTAGCCAAACGTTATAATTTGGAGTTGGTTGAAACCTCCTCGGAAAATAAAGATGAAGCATTAGAAGCACAAAAAGAAAAAGAAGCTATCCGCGGAATCAATGAGTTTGCATTGAATTTTTTCACTGAACAATTGCAACACTCAGAAGAAGGAAAAACCATTGCTTCTCCATATTTCAGAGAACGGGGTTACACACCCGATACCATCAATCAATGGAAATTGGGATTTAGTCCTTCATCTTGGGATGCATTTTATCAAGCTGCAAGAGCAGCAGGTTTTAAAGATGAACTCATGCTTCAAGCGGGTTTGGTGAAGCAACGAGATAAAGATGGTAGCTTTTACGATTTATATCGCAATCGCGTTATTTTCCCATTAATTGCCGTAAATAATGCCATTGTTGGTTTTGCCGGCAGGGTAATGGGAAAAGTAGATAATGCGCCCAAATACGTTAACTCACCCGAAACGGTACTTTACAAAAAAAGTGATTTTTTATTTGCATTAAATCAAGCAAAAACCACCATCCGCAAAGAGGATAAAGCCTATTTGATGGAAGGTTATACCGATGTAATTACCTTGCATCAGTCAGGAATAACCAATGCGGTTGCTTCCAGTGGTACAGCTTTAACTCC
>CAYPYX010000160.1:0-2875 GCA_964415065.1 uncultured Rhizobium sp. | reverse complement strand
GAAAATCGACAACGGTCGAAATATATAATTGAAATCGACCTTGTAGTCGAACAATAAAAGAACATAAGCAATCCCTAATAAAAACCAAATTATTTGCCCAGCACGAACTGAAGACAAAAAAGATAGCCATCGAAATATTATATATGGCACCAAAAGAAAATACATCAAATAGCCCAGATAGGAATTTATAAAGTAATTATACATATGTTTAAGAGATATAAGTTATCAAGATTTTTGACTCATTAAAATTACAAGTCGCGCTATTTCCGATATTTGCTCACGCGTAAATGTAAATGTGTTAGATTCAACAAACTCATCTTCACAGAACTTAAACTGATCTGTTTCTAATAAATACAAATTTAGTTTGTTCCTAGCATCTTTTGTTCCCTCCCAAATTTTCATCTTTAACGAGGGATCTATTCCTTCTTTGTCTTTAAAAACACGACTAACATTTGATGTTAACTCAATCCCTAAATCCAAATACCCTTGATTAAAATGATTTAGTTGCTCAATAAAAAATAATTCCCCTGCTGTTAACGATCGATTTACAATTATTTCATCGTTTATCATTGAATCCTTTAACTCTAGATTTAACCATGAGTTTGAGATTAACTTTAAGTCATTCTTATGTACCGAATAATTTTTAATTTCTAATTCAATTAATTCCTTTCTTGAACTTGACCATTCAATCAATTCAGTTATCTTGAAATAAAAGAAATTAATACTTTGAATCAATTCTTCGTGATTCTGAATATTAAAACTCAACGCCTCAGCTTTGTAACCTACTTTCACTAATTGTTTATAACTCGATAAAATAAGTTCTTCTATATTTCTGATGAATAGTAAAATTTTAATTTTCTTGAAGCCAGAATTTTCTAAATCTTCAATAGCTTTATAAAAACCATCTGAATCAAATAGGAAAAAATTAAAAACAAACTCACTAGAAACGAATAAACTACTACAATTGCTTGAGATTGTTTCATCTATCAATTTACTTTGAATATTCAAATCTTTGAGGAAATCTAATCCTGTTCCAGCAGTAAGCGCCTTAACATCCAAAGGATTTTCATGTTCCGTTAATGGATAGAAAACACTATTCGCTTGCAACAATTCTCGATTCAGTCCCCAGTATTTTTGCAACCATTTTGAACCCGTTTTACCCATTCCAATGTGTAAAAACAGAGTATTTAATTCAACGGATGAATTGCTTTTCAAAAAGGCATTTTTAAATTTACTTAATAATCCCATATCCACATTTTCAATTATTAATATTGATATTCATTTTTAAATTTCATTAACGCTTCTACACAAATTGCAGTTGTCAATGTTTCAGATCCCCAACCCATTATTTTTTTAGGTCCACCGAAATAAACTGCTTTCTTTCTCCAATTACCCGAATTATTTTGAGTTTGTAGAATGCGCATAATACATGGTAAAATATAGTTTTTATCCATTTTTAAATTGATCATTGATACTGCGTTTAGAGCTACATCCAAATCATGCACTTCATTTAAATTCGACAACTCTACAAAATTGATCAGCTCCTGTTTCCAACGAAAAAACACTCCCTCTAACTCTGGGAAGTTCTTTCTATTGAGGCGGCTAACAAAATAATAGATTACAGAACTAGATTTGTACCACTTGTCAAATTTCAATTCATTCCCCAATTCTAGCTGCTCCTTCAGATAACTTACCAATTTTTCACATTCTGGAATTCTTCCTAAATAATATAGAACATTGACGTTTACAACTCCATCCACATCCTTTCTATCTGCTTCTACCCTTTGCCAAAAAATTCTAGTGCTTATTGGGGATTTTAATTCTCGCAAAAACAATATCCAGCTCTTCCAAGAGCATTTAAGACTTCCCCTGAAAGTAAAGAATGTAAAAAATAATCCGTCGGAATTAAGTTGATCCTTGAATAATGCTAAAGTTCTTTTTTCATCATGCAATGAAATCTTTCCTCTATCCCTGAGATAATCCAAAGCAATTGCAGTTGAATCAACATCATAGGGGTTCATTTTAAACAATCTATGTTTGTTATTAAAATGATTCCATACCCAAAATAATTTGTGTCGTTCGTTCAAAAGAAACTGGTCAATTCTATTGAGTACTACATCAAAATCACCTCTATAATTGACATTTTTTAAAGCATTACCAATTAACATGGTCGGAAAAATTGAAAACTGATCAATTGAAGTCCAACCTTTAGCTTCCCCATTACTAAAATCTTCCAACTGTTCATTAGTGCAATTTAATGCTGCTCCAGAAACGGAATAAAATATGCCTGATTTCTGTTGTTCAGTTTTTAAAAATTGAAGTGCTTTTTTTACGGGTAAATCTAATTCCATATCATTGATATCTGAAACGCTTCTTCATTTCTATTCTGGTTCGGATGGTGGCATATGCTCTTTATGCCTATAAATCGTTAATCGCTGCAATAAAGTTATTAAACAATTAAACTGCTGTTTGAAATAAACTGGAAACAGAAGAATTAATACTACCAAAATTCCTAGCTTCCAAACCCAAGGAAGACCTAACAGTATAACCAGACATATTAATAAGTAGGAATAGTAATAATCATACATAAAAACTATGGTATTTTCATTCGTTTTACCGAAAAGAGAGAATTTCATCCAAATTATTCGCTTAAATAACCATTGCATCCCTAAATAGAATAATAAGAAAAACAAAAATATCTCATTGAAAATCAATTTATTTGAGTAGGCACAAGCCAAGAACATCGCAATTTCAAAAACAAACAACAATTGTCCAATTCGATCAACCGTGGATTCTTGAAATCGAGTTACGAAAGTATTGGTTCCCGAATGAATATCGTTCGTTTTATCTTCAACTTGATGAACCAAAATTGAAC
>CAYPYX010000159.1:0-2932 GCA_964415065.1 uncultured Rhizobium sp. | reverse complement strand
ATAAACGTACTGTTCTGTGCTTGAGTTTTTCTCAAACACAGAACAATACTCAACAGCCAGAGAAGTTTTAAATTATTTGACCAAATATTTAAACTGAGTTTCTTCATCATTGACTGTTGAAATTACTTTTATGAAATACATTCCTTCAGGTAGATTCATTTTTATGTTTTAGGTATTAATTGAAGTTGAAAAATCTAAGTTTTTACTCAATAATCAACTTCATGGTTCGAGATTCTTGGGTGTTTAAAATGACTGCTTTTACGAAATACATACCGGGAGAGAGATGTTGAATATCAAAAAGATCTGTGTCGTTTTGAATTTGTTTTGAGATGAGATTTCCTTTGGCATCAAAAAAATGTGCTTCGATTTGACCGTAGTAATACGGGATGGCAATACGAACTTTTTTTGAAGCTGGATTGGGTATTAACATAAGTGGTTGATCCCATTCGCTGTATTTGTTTTGCGGATGAATAAGTCCATCACGATCTGTTTTAAACACAAATACCAAATTATCTTCTCCGCTCGGAGCTATGCCTTCTGCTATTCCATAAAATCCACCATCTTTGCTTTGGCGTAATTTGTGTATTTCATAGTAAAAATGTAAATGTTCACCAAACAGATTTTCTCTAATCCAAATTAAGTTGAAATGTTGATCTAATAAATATATACAATTACCTACGGCAAAAAAAATATTTCCATTATCAAGTGGGATAAATAACTCTGAATTGAAGTCACTAATAATTTTCCTTTTGGTTTTTCCGTATTGGTCCAGAATATAATAATTCAGATCTCTATTACAAGTAGTTCTACCGGAAACTAAAAAAAGTGAATCCTGAAAGGGACTAACATCAACAACTTCCATCAGATAAGTAAGAAAATTTGCGTCATAACAGCTGTCAACATAATTTCTGGAAATTAAATGCCCTAAACTGTCTGTATTGAAGATTTCGGAGTAATAATTATTATTTAGGTCACTTCCAAGCAGCAAATAACCGCCAGTTGTCTTGTTTGGAATAATTTTTCTAAGGTATCGATATTTCCCTTTGTCAAAAAAGGAATTTTGCCACAATATTTTACCATTTTTATCTACACCTGCAATCCAAAAGTGATATTTTGTGGAATAATAAGGATTTTTAACACCACATACAACAAATTGATCTCTTTTTTCATCATAAATAACATCTTGGGGTGTAATAAGTGTATCATTGTTGTCCTCGTCTGTATAATAATTCTCTTCAAGTAGTTTACCTGAATAATCTATTTTATTAAATGCATACCCACCAATTTCGGAAGATACACCGAATATGTATAAGCTGTTAGAATCAGAGGAAGTTTCAAGGATCATCCACAATCCAGGTTTGTATTGTTCAAACAATTTATTACCGAATTTATTAATTCTAAAAATCGAATAATCGGCGTTAAAAACGAAACCATTTTTCTTATCTTCTAAAATATCATAACCGCCACTATTTTTGAAAGTATACATAAACGTACTGTTCTGTGCTTGAGTTTTTCTCAAACACAGAACAATACTCAACAACATGAGAAGTTTTATATTATTTGACCAAAAATTTGATGTTAGTTTCTTCTGCATTGATATTTGAAATAACGATAATGCGATTTAAATTGTCTTCTTTATTTGAATTAAACTGATAAATATTTGGGGTGAACCAAAAGTTCATTCCACTACCAACTTTAAGGTTCTGGATTCTTGGGTATTTAGATTGACGGCTTGCACAAAATACATTCCAGGAGAAAGATGTTGAATGTCGAATAGTTCAGTGTCGAAATGGGTTTGTTGTGAAATGAAATTACCTTTTGCATCGAAAAATCGTGCTTGAATTTGTCCGTAGAAATAGGGGATAGCTATTCTGACTTTTTGAGAAGCGGGGTTTGGAATCAACATGAGCGGTTGATCCCATTCGCTGTATTTATTTTGCGGATGTATAAGTCCTTCACTATCTGTTTTAAATACAAAAACTAAATTACTATCGTTGAAGGAAATTCCTTCTGCTATTCCGTAGAACCCACCATCCTTACTTTTTTGGATTTTATGCATTTCGTAGTACATATCTTTATGCTCTCCGAATAATTTTTGTCGATGCCAAATAAGATTGAAATTTTGGTCTAATAGTGCAATTTCATCTCCAACGGCTATGAGTAAGTTGCCATTGTCTAGAGGTAAATGTAATTCTCCGAAATATGAACTCTGATACTTTTGTTTAGTTTTACCGTGCTTATCTACAACATAATAACTTAGAACGTTATTACAACGAGTAAGTGCAGTAATTAAAAATAAAGAATCCTTATAAACACCAAGGTCCCACGTTCGCATTTCATTATTGTATAAACAACTGTCCAGAAAATGTCTGGTTAATAGTCTTCCAAGGCTATCTGTAGTGAAAATTTCGGAATAATCACTGGTGTAATTATCTTTTGCTAAAAGCAAATACCCACCAGTTGATTTATTTGGCAGGATTCGACTGAAATATCGGTACTTACCTTTATCAAAAAATGAGTTTTGCCAAATGATCTTACCTTTTTTATCTATACCAGCAATCCAAAATTGAGTTTTAGTTGAATATAAAACACTTTTAGCTCCACAAACAATAAATTGGTCCCTTTTTTCATCGTAAATTACATCTTGAGGCGAAATTGAAGTATCATTGTTATCGCTCGCATAAATGTAATTTTCTTCAAGCAATTTGCCAGAGTAGTCGATTTTGTTGAATGCAAATCCGCCCATTTCGGTTGATACACCGAATAAATAGAAACTGTTACTATCATTTTTTGCTTGGCGTAACATCCATACCCGTGGTTCAAGATATTCGAAAAGCTTTTTTCCAACTTTATCAATTCTATTCACATAATAAAATGTATTAAATAAATATCCATTTTTAGTGTCTTCAACAATATCCCAACATCCCCAATC
>CAYPYX010000158.1:0-2976 GCA_964415065.1 uncultured Rhizobium sp. | reverse complement strand
GCAACTCAACAAGGTGCTTCTTACCAATGGTTGGATTGCGCAAATGGTTTTGCACCGTTAACCAATGCAACGTTCTCTACTTTTGCACCTTCTATTGATGGCACCTATGCAGTGGAAGTAACATTGAACACCTGTAAGGATACATCAGAATGTGTTCAGCTAATTAATGTTTCAACCAACAATCCTGAGGTTACACAGATTAAAATTCAACCGAATCCAACCAAAGGTGAGTTGTTGGTTACACATAATCAATCAACAATTGACGGTATTTCTGTATTCAATGTTAACGGACAAAAATTGGTTGAAAACAATCAAGTTCAATCAAAATCAGTTTCTGTTGATTTATCGAGCTTCCCAAATGGAGTTTACTTTATTGAGGTGAATTCTAATGGACAAAGCAGCAAATACAAAGTAATAAAATCGAATTAATTAGTTTATTTGACCTATTTTGTGAAGGGCTACTTGAAAAAGTAGCCCTTTTTTGTTGATTTATTGAGTAATTTTTCTTGTCATAATAAATTCATGAATCTTAATAATTGTCCGTTTTACACGTATTTTTGTTTTTTTCCTATTGACTCTATTTTAATTAATGAAATCAAACGAATTTGAGTTGCTCTGTACAGGCGGAGATGAACGATTAGATATTTTAGAAAACGGTTTGAATAAGTACTTTATTCATCCAGCTCAATTCGATGATACCATTTTTAGAGGTTCGTGTACGTGTAATTCACTTAATACGACTTCAGCGATCGAATTCGAAAAAGTAGTGGGCGAGTTACACCAAAAGCCATTAAATTCATCACAACTAGAGGAACTTCGAAACCAGATTAAATCCGCCTTTCAATCCACTGAAAATTCAGTAGATTTTGAAGTGTTTATTGCTCCCTCCGGAACTGATTTAGTGTATTTGCCCCTGTTGTTCAAATCCATTATCCACCCCGATAAGCGAATTGTAAATGTCTTAACATGCCCAGAAGAGTTGGGTTCTGGTACTGTTTTGGCATCCCAAGGGAAGTATTATTTTAGTAAAAATCAATTCGGAGAAACCGTTCCTAAGAACGCTAAAATTGGATTCAGCTCCGAAATAGATTTAATCGAATTGCCTGCCCGTGACGAAAATGGGAATATTCATAAACATGAGACTGAAATTCAAAAAATCATCCAAAACAAATCCGAAGATCAGACCCTTCTGGTAAATTTAGTTTTAGGGAGTAAGTCTGGAATTGAAGATAATCTATCACTCATCCCCAAATACCAAAAAGATGCTCTATTTGTGGTGGATATGTGCCAACTTCGCGTCAACAATGAACTCATTAATCAAACATTGGCCGACGGTGCATGCGTAATGATTACGGGATCAAAATTCTTTCAATCACCCTTGTTTTGTGCCGCATTATTCGTGCCAAAAAATGTGATTTCACAGATTCAAAGTGTAATTTCAGAATCGAAATTTACCGAAAATTTGGCAACCAAAAAATCAGTCGTTGGAGGAATCCAACATATTTTTGCTCAATCTGACTTTCCCCCCAGTTTAAGTGAATTGAGGTCTCATCTACGTGAATTTTATAACGAGGGATTGTACTGTCGTTGGAAATTGGCCATCCAGGAAATTGAACGGTTTAACCAATTGGATCAACATCAAGTAACTCAACTAATAGCGGTTTGGAATAGCTTTGTATCAACAGAAATTGCTAAAAATGCTCATTTTGAATTGATGAAAGATTTTGATTTAACCAATAAATCCATTATTTCTTTTCGAGTTAAATTCGATGATGGTCGTTATTTAGCTCATGAAGAATTGCAGTATTTATATCAGCTATTATTAACCAATCATTCTGAACTTTTAGGTGGCAAGAAATTGCAAATGGGACAACCGGTTCGATATGGTGATAAATCATTTATTCGACTGGCTATTGGTGCAGTAAACATCCGTAAATTCATATCAGACGGGCTTGATTTTCATTTTGAAAGTCGCATATTAGAAACCATTACTCAGGGTTTAAAACGTATGAAACATGCAAATGGGTATTGATTTTTGGGAATTTCTTGCTCCAGATGACGATTCCGTTGTGGTAATTGATTTGAATTATTCCACGGATCGAATAAAAAAAATGAATCGGGAATTGAATCCCAATGGGTTAAATGCAATAGCCATTAAAACCAATCCTTTGGTGGAAGTTCTTCGAAATTTAAATCAACAGAATGCCGCATTTGAAGCAGCTTCCATGGGGGAAATCGCCATAGCCAAGGCTGCTGGAATTCCCAATAATCGTATCGTATTCGATTCACCAGTTAAAACTAAACTAGAATTAAATTGGTTGAATTCACAGTTTCTCGGGGGATATATTAACGCTGATTCATTCGATGATTTGCAAAATATGCAAAACTTTTCGCAAGAAATTCATTTAGGACTGAGATTAAATCCCTCGATGAATATTCAATCTCCAAATTCATTAAACGTAAGCGGAGCGAATTCAAAATTTGGTGAAATATTGCATGAAATAAGTGAAGAATGGATCCAAAAAATCCGCCAATTTGATCGATTGGATGGTTTACATGTGCATCAGGCTTCTCAAAATAGTGATTTTTCAAACACCCTAAAAGGAATCCGCAAAGTGGTGGACCTAGCGAACGCCCTTCCCCCGAAAAAAATAAAATTTATCAATATTGGCGGAGGATTGGCATTCGACTATCATCAATCCAAAGAAGCGGATATCGATTTGTATTTTTCGGAATTGAAAGCAATTTGTCCGGAATTATTCGATGGAACCTACCAGCTAATAACCGAATTTGGTCGATACTATTATGCAGGTGGGACATCGGTTTATTCTCGCGTGGAGCATGTAAAAGAAATAGCGAATGGTCGGAAAATGGCCATCATACATGTAGGCGCGGATATGTTTTTGCGGGAATCGTACAACAATTCGGATTGGTATCATCGATTAAGTGTTTTGGATGCAAACGGTCACGAAGGTA
>CAYPYX010000157.1:0-2993 GCA_964415065.1 uncultured Rhizobium sp. | reverse complement strand
TATTAAATAAATATCCATTTTTAGTGTCTTCAACAATATCCCAACATCCCCAATCTTTGTAGGTATAAACAAACGTATTCACCTGCGCTTGGGAAAACCCCGAGCAAAGGTGAATACCTAAAACATATATAAGTTTTAGTTTATTTGACCAAAAATTTGATGTTAGTTTCTTCTGCATTGATTTTATTTTAACCCTATTTTTCAAAAAATAAATTGGAATTACTTTTATAATGAGTAAATTCCTTTTGTGTAAATTAAAGAATTCCAATGAAATTTGAATAGATTGGCAGCAGATATTGATAAATTTTTACCAATTTTAGTAACGAATTAATGGTTATCTTGCTGAGAACTCTTATTAATGTCTTTTTTAAGGGAACAAAAACAACAAATAAGTACAGTAAATCTACATAGTGAATCAGTAATATGAGAATATTTAATAAGGTTATTCTAATTTCATTTCTACTTACCATGTTAAGTTGTGGTAATATAATGTATAGAGAAATTCCCTCATCTAACATTTCCATTGAAAAGCGCAGAAAGATAAAAGATCCAAATGTTACAATTACTGCTAATTATTTCATTAATCATTATGTTGATAGTGGAATGAAATACTTGGTGTTGGATTACATGGTAGTGACTGATTCATCTTTTAGAAAAAAATACTGTGAAGTTGAGTATATTGTTATACATCAATGGGATGATTATTTATTAAGAATTTATTCAGTAGGACCAATTGATACAACAATTAAGGTTGGAAGCATAATCAATTTTAAAAAAGTATATAGGGAACAACCGGGTTATTTGTTCTACAAAAAACTCAATAAGGTATTAGACAGACAATCATCGATGCAAAGATTTTGGACCTATTCAACATTTGCAGTCGTTAAAAAAGTGAATGAATAATTTAAACAAGCAAAGATGAAATCAAACGTATTTTTTATTTTCTTAAGCTTGACAATCGTAGTATTTCTAAGTGGTTGTTCTCAGTCCTTATTTATTACATATTATAAGATGCATTTTAATCAAAATGATATTACAACCCGTGAAAGTTTAATTCCTGGAGTAAGTTCTGATAAAAATTACGAATCCGATACTGAGGTATATGATTTTTTAATCATTAAGTGCTCAGATACTACGAATAAATGTAAAAATGATACACTTCTAGTCGGATATCATTGTTTTGCATTAGAATTGCGTTCAAGAATTCTGTGTAAGGTTACTTATATTGAACCAGCTAATTTCAAACCTCGACAAATAATTAAAGCCAAAAAAATTAATTTTGACCGATCAGTTTGTACATATATGATTATTAATACATACCCGGGTTTTAGAGATGCAGATGGCCCAACTAATTTATACACATATCCTCTTATTCATTATTATATACAACTAGTTGAAGATAGTACTCAGAATAAGTGATGCCAATTTAAGTAATGTATTAATGGTTGTCTTGCTGAAAAATGGAATCAATTATCAATCCCTAGCGTCAACAGTAATCATAAATTCGAATTTCCAAGATTGAACGGTGAAATAATTAATTATCATATGCTTGTATGCATTTTTTTTAAAAAAATCAGCAGAAACAAATACATAAATTTAATTATAGTATTTGTTGTAATTCTAGGTTGTAAAGAAAACCCCAAAAAAAATGTGTCCTCAAAGAATATGATGTTTACTCGTGATTCGGGATTGGTTTCCTATGTTTTCAAGGATTCTGTTGTGATTTCCAAAATTGTTTATTTCGATTCAGAAAAGAATAGTATGAAAATTTACAATTACTACGAAAATGGAAACGTACGTGATATTTTTTCTGTTTTAAATGGCGATTCATTCTTGAATGAACGTTTCACTTTTTACAAGAGCGGAAAATTGAAAACTTATTCCTACAGGAGCAAAAACAAATTGTTATTTTATGAGAGAGAATTCAATGAAATTGGGGAAGTTATCGAAGAAGATGGTGAAATATTTCATTACTCCACAGGTATTTCTACTCCCAGTAAAAAAGGTGCAATTGTAGGATTTGAAATTTATGTATGTCAGCCTCCTAAATTCAAAGTTGAGGTTATTAACAATAAAACCCAAAAGCCTTTAACTAAAATCAAACATTTATCAGGTGATTACTACAAATATGAATGTTTTGATTTAAAAACACATGCTGTTTGTTGTGATTTTACGGTCAAGTGGTACGACTCCATATTTAAAATGTATCATTTTACTAATGACGCTTTGAATGGAAAGAGAATTTTTAAAAATTAATAAGAATGAAATATTTAAAAATTGTAGTTTTAGTAATTAGCTTTCATAATCTATTAATTTCATGCGAAAATGACAGAGTTGTATATAATGAATATTACAATTATGAGCAATGGGTTAATTCAGAATTTGATGAAGACTTTGATAATCAGCATATTGTAAACAAGTCTATTTTTCTCGATTCAACTCGGACAAGAAAAAAGATGATTTATTATCATGAAAATGGCAAAATAAAACAAATTTATTCTACTGGAGAAAATGGTAATTATGTTAATGACTATTATGTTTATAATGATAACGGCTCATTGATAGAATATTCTTTTTATTTTCATGACGGAAATTTACGATATCAAAGGTTGTATGATGGAAAAAATAAAATTATCGATTTCAATGGGATACTTACCTGTTATAATGTAACAGATTATTTGACATCCAAGCCCAATGATTCGGTAATATTTCAAATTCATGTAGCGCAACCACCCCAAATGAAAGTTGAAGTATATGATATCAAGTCAAATAAACGCTTACCTAGAGTAAAGCACTTGACAGGTGATTATTTTGAAGGTCGATTTGCGAAGGAGAAAGATGAACACATTCAAATGAATTGCAAAGTGTTATGGTATGATTCGTTGACCAATATGACACACTTTAATTTTTTTGAAGCATTTTGATTTCAAAAGTTATTCAAATCTCCGTATTTTGAGCATTGGCAACTGATTGTACAAACAAATCATCATCGC
>CAYPYX010000156.1:0-3010 GCA_964415065.1 uncultured Rhizobium sp. | reverse complement strand
GAAGAAAGACTATTACGGCGCGGTAGAAATGGCGAGCGAAGGCGTGAAAAACAACCCATTGGAATCGCGTTGTTATTTATTGGGTGCTCAGGCGTTTCAGATGTTGAAGGACGAAACTCAGATGCGAGCTTGGTATAATGCGGGCATGTTGCGCAACGCTAAAACCGGCGAAGAGCAACAGGCTTCGATGGAATCAATGAATGCGATTTACGAAAGCATCACCGGCGAGCCGATCGACTTTGAGAAGTACTTTGGTAAGTAGGGGGATTTGAAGAGAATTTGATGGAAATTTTGTCGCAAATTTGTTAAAAAATTTCGACAGAATACTATTCCAAATCCAACTAACAACTTTTTCAGCTAAGATTGTCTTAATAAACTACTATCAATAAATTAAATAATTTATTAGTCTTCTCTTCATTGATTTGATCATTTAAAAAATTAGGACTTGTAAATCTCAATAATCCGCTTGAGTATCTTTTAAGATATTCAAAATATTCTGATTTCAATAAAGTCTCCAAAGGAAAAAGCTAATGCCCAAATGCGGAATTGTGTTCCTTGGGACGATTTGACGCGATAATCCACCGAGATTATGACATCGAGAATGTAGTGTTTTGTTTCTTTTTCTTGTGCTTTACCTTCAATCGCACCGTGTTAAGTGGTTCGTCGGATATTCCGACATACCACTTCTTCCATCAATTCGCCTTCTGAAAAAATGTTGGAAATATGCTTGACCATTTTGGTGACGTCAACGAAATGGTCAGAAACCGCTTTACTTTCAGTTACACAGATATTATTTGACAGAATGTAAATGTAGTAAAATACTTAGCTAATTACTATGATCAATTGAAGCAAAACTAGATAATTACACCCATCCATCAACAATTCACCCAATCGCCTCCCCTTAAACACTACCCAATCGCCGTCCTTTAATTCCTTGAGTTTAGGAAGCGGCTCTAAATTCATTCTCGTATCCAAAACCAATTTTATTATGATTCCCCTTTTCTGGCACATCATCCCACTGCGCTTCGCCGTTGGGTAATTGCTCTATCTTGTTTTGGGGGATGAAATACTTCCATCGAGCAGCTTCAAAATCCAAAAAAATACAATCGAATGAATAGTAATACGATTTCTTTATTTGCGACAACTTAGCCTTTTTAAAGTCTAGTTTTTCAAGACCACATCTTTTCTCCTATCATTTAATCAAATTCTACCGGTTTAAAAAATTGCTTACCGAACGTGAACGGCAGTAGTTTCTCGCGTTGTAATCGTCCAATAATTATGGCAGGATGTGTATTGAATTTCTCAGCAAACTCAACAATGTCGTCTTCTGAAATTCTGAAACGTTTTAAAATCTCGCTTTGATCTTCTTTCGAAAGTGTCCATTTAATGGCAAATTCATCTGCTTCTATTTCTTTTTGAATGTCTTTTTCAGAATATTCAATATTCTCTAAGAAAATATCTTTTTTACCATGCAAAAGAATATGTCCTGCCTCATGAAAGAAAGTAAACCAAAAAATATCATTTCGCTTATATCGACCAGTTAATTGAATTAATGGCGTATCATTTAACCAGCGCGTGCTTCCATGGATTGGGGCATTTTTGATACAAGGAGTATGCACCACTTTTACACCCGCTTTCAAACAAATCTGTTGTAATTGCTCAAAGAAATCATTAGGGTGCTTTGCCATAATACTTTTAATTTTGGGTAATGCTTCTTTGAAATCTTTCTCGTTGTAAGGATAAGTATGCAAATCAACTGCTTGTAACTCACCTTGACGTAACCATGCTGAAATGGCATAAGGTTCTTTGGTATGAGCCAATGAAATTCGGAACCTCACTTTTAGTTGTTGCTTGAAATAGTAATTTTCCCACGCTTGATGACTACTGATACTAAAAAACGCCAATAGTTCTGATGTTTTTTCTTCAATGGTAGTTTTAGCAGTTATCCAACCCTTTTTTACCATATCCGCTATTGGGAAATTCTTAGCCCAATTTGTTGATTCCTTTAAAACTTCCTTACGTTCTTCACGAGCGATATATTCATCATAACTTCGCTGCATATTCAACCAGAAGTGGGCAGGTATTTTCAGAACATGTTCAAACTGCACAGCCATTTCTGGAGTAATACTACTTTTTGCATTTAAAATTGCAATTATCGTTTTTTCGGGTTTGCCTGAACGAATAGCAAACTCCTTGGGACCCATGCCCAATTCCTCTAACCGCTCAGCCAATGTTTCGCCAGGATGAAAAGCTATTTGTGGTTGGTATTGATTTTCTTTGGTTGCCATGGTATTCTGTTTTGCTTTGTTAATTATTTGCCGTGATAGTCGGTAATTTCAATAATTTCTACACCTTTAATTTCAAGCCAGATAAAATTACCACTTTCATTGGTAGGAATAGGATTTTCATGAGGTTCAAAAACCAAACGATATGGATGGTCGAGATCACAAGCCCACTGCCCTTTTCTATCGCCCATAAGTTCATGTTACCTCCCAGGTAGATTACGAACATCTTCAAGAGTGATAGCGTTTCGAAGATCACCGAGGCGCTTATTGTAAAGCTTCGCACGGATTGTACCCATTTCCTTTTGACACTTCTTAATGTCGTTCGCTTGCTTTTCCAGTTTTTTATTGAGAAAGGTGATTTCCACTGCAAAGATACATTATTTTTAATTTACATCAAATGTAAGTTAAAAAAACACCATGGGCAATAAGAAAACGTAATTTTAGGCAATTTTGTTTTGCAAATTTCACAAAAAATAAATTTCAGATTTTTAGCAAATCATGAACATCGATATCTTCGATGTATAATAACCCATCAACCCCGATTCTTTTTGAAATTCTCCGCTTGTTCAAAAATTTCGGTGTACACCTCATCTCTTTCAACAGGGGGATAATCGTAGTCATCCAGTAAAAGAATCAACCCTACCTTTAAAGCAGATTTAATATCATCTCTTTTGTTCCAATCTGGGAACTTTGCCTGCCCATCCACTAAATCTCGCACCGCCTTG
>CAYPYX010000155.1:0-3016 GCA_964415065.1 uncultured Rhizobium sp. | reverse complement strand
GAAACTCCCAACAAATCAGCCAATTCATCTTGGGTAATTCGTTTCTTGGCTCGATAGACTCTTATTTCATTTTTCATCGTTGATTTTATAATAATTGAATAATCTCACCTGAAATATTAAGTTAAACATGACTAAAGGCGCGAATAAAAATACGATTAGTGCGGTTAAAAACGACAAATCGAAGATCAGAAAATTGGCAATCAACACGAGTATGTAGTTGATAACAATGGCGGTCGACAAACTCTCAAGGCGAATTTTGGATATGAGTTCGTCTTCAATTTTTTCTCGGGAGAAGCTCGCAATGAGGCCGGAAACAATGATGATTACAGTTAATAGTTCGTTAAAGATGGCAGTTTCGGTCCATCCACGTTTTCCCATCCCCAAAAAACCAGATTCATCGCCTATGATTTGATAAACAGGTACTTTCCAGATTTCGTCGAGTTGATTTTCTGTGGAGATGGCAATGATGCCGGTGGCCAGTGAAGCATAGAATACCACCATGCTGGGCCATTTTAGTTTGTGATTTAGTAGTCTCATGATGTAAAGTATTTTTTATAAATGTAAATTAATAACGACAATATGTAAAAAATATTTTACAAAAATGAAAAATCAGATTTATACCAAAACTTCACAATTGCCCTTGTTCTGTTACATGGATGCTGTAGAATGCCCTTGTTTTGTTTCGTGGATGCTGTAAAATGCCTTTGTTTTGTTACATGGATACTGTAAAATGCCTGAATTCCTGTGATTAAATTTCTTTCCACCATTTAGTCTTTTAAGAAAACATACAATAAAAAAATGACAACCATGTCATGTTTTTTATTTACCTTTGTGACAACCTTGTCATAATTGGGAAAATGCCAACAGAAACATTTTTGAATTTAACGGAAGAAAAGCGACAAGCTTTTATACAAACTGCGCTGAAAGAATTTGCAGATAATAACTACGAATCGGCTAGCATCAATAGAATAATTAAAGAGCTCAACATTGCTAGAGGAAGTGTTTATCAATACTTTACGGATAAACTGGATCTGTGGCTGTTTCTGAAAGAATATTCAGAATTTCAAAAAATGAAACATATTCAAACAGTGGATAGAAGTTCATATCCAGACTTCTGGGTATACTATGAAGACCTGTTCATTAGAGGATTTAACTTCGATATAGAACAGCCACTATGTAGTCGTTTTTTATATCGAATTGGTTACAAGGAATCCAGTAAAGAGGTTGCTGCATACATTGATAGTTGGAAAGTAAAGGCAAAAGAGATCTTTACCGTTTGGGTAGAAAATGAAAAGGTAAATGGTTCCATTAATAAAAATGTTACAACTGAAATTGCTGTTCAATTTATTTTATCCATGAGTTCAAGCATCGGTGAACTCATTCAAACCAAATATGCTCAATCTATAGAAAGCAATCTTGCCAACGATAAACCACTCTTTACCGAGAGTATCGAAGAGTATAAAGCCACTGTAACAGAATTGGTTCAACTACTTAAAAACGCACTAAAATAATCCAAATGATAGACGTAAAGAATCTCGAATTTAAATACCCGAGCACCCAAAATTTAGCCTTAAAGGGTATCAATTTTTCCATTGAAAAGGGAGAAGTATTTGGCTTCTTGGGTCCCAGTGGTTCTGGAAAAAGTACTACGCAAAAAGTCCTTTTTAAACTATTAACGGGCTACAAGGGAATGGCTCAAATAGATGGAAAAGAAGTGAGTGAATGGGGGAAAGACCTCTATGAAAAAATTGGTGTCGGATTTGAATTGCCTAACCACTATTTAAAATTAACTGCATTAGAAAACCTTACCTTCTTTAAAAATTTCTACAACAAAACACACAATCCCATGGAACTATTAGACCTGGTTGGTCTGAAAAAAGATGCGCATAAAA
This sequence comes from uncultured Rhizobium sp., assembly GCA_964415065.1. GTDB lineage: Bacteria > Bacteroidota > Bacteroidia > NS11-12g > UBA955 > VMCP01. The sequence goes on along the minus strand of CAYPYX010000155.1, from coordinate 1,124 downwards.
AAGTGGGTGACTTTTCCAAAGGAATGAAAATGCGATTGAATTTTGTACGTTCCTTTCTTCATGATCCAGAAATATTATTTTTAGATGAACCTACTTCAGGATTAGATCCTGTAAATTCCAAAGTAGTAAAAGACATCATAGTAGATCTTAAGTCCCAAGGCAAAACAATATTCATCACTACCCACCAAATGCATGATGCCGAACAGCTATGCGATCGCGTGGCATTTATTGTTGATGGTGAAATAAAAGCCATGGATAGTCCCGAAAATCTAAAGATAAAACACAGCAACAGAAGTGTAGAAGTACTATTCAGAAATTCCCAAGTAAAAGAAGTGTTTCAAATGGATGGTTTGGGACAAAATAAAATGTTTTTGGAAAAACTCCAATCCCAAGAGATTGAAACCATACACTCTAAAGAAGCTTCCCTCGACGATATTTTTATTCAAGTAACAGGAAAAACGTTAACCTAATGAAACAACTGGCACATCTATTGAAATTTGACTTCTTATTGATCCATAAGAACAAAATTATAGCCATTTCATTGATAGTTACGGCTATTTATGTAGGTGTTTTCAAGGCATTAACTTCCCTTGGAAACATGGAAAAATTCTTGGTATTGGTAATTTTTAATGACCCTGCATTACTTGGATTCTTGTTTGTTGGAGTGATGGTTCTTTTTGAAAAAAATGAAAATACACTACAAGCACTTTCAGTAACTCCCATAAAAATAACCAACTATATATTATCAAAATCAATTTCCTTGACTTTGATTTCATTGATCTGTTGCTATGCCATGGTAATTGCAAGTTACGGCACTGGTTTTAACTTCATCCACTTCACGGCGGGAACCGTTTTAACCACGTTTATTTTCTCCATGCTTGGCTTTGTTGCTGTGGCAGGACAATCTTCATTCAATCAGTATATTCTGAGGGCATTGGGCATCATTTTGTTTCTTACTTTACCTTTCTTGGGATATTTTGAATTGGTTCCTAAAAATTGGTTTCTGCTATTCCCAACGCAACCCGCCATCTATTTATATCGTCTTGCATTTTCAAGCTCTGCAACTCCATCCGAAATTTTAATTACCTATTCAGTTTGCCTTTTTTGGGCGGGTCTCACTTTTG
>CAYPYX010000154.1:0-3026 GCA_964415065.1 uncultured Rhizobium sp. | reverse complement strand
GCACCTTGCCGGGACGGCGCACAGGCGTGCAGGCTGCGGTGCGCGTTTTAACAGAAGGTCTAACTTTCATATTAATGATTACTTATATCTTAGGGTTATGCGACCTCTTGTTAAGTCATACGGCGACATCTCTACCTGAACTTTATCGCCAGGGAGTATGCGTATGTAGTGCATCCGCATTTTGCCAGAGATGGTGGCTATGATTTCGTGTCCGTTTTGTAATTTCACACGGAACATAGCGTTGGATAACGCCTCCGAAATCACTCCGTCTTGTTTTATGGCATCTTGCTTCGACATATCAAAAGGGTTGCAAAAATAGTATTTTTTTTATTAAAATTCAACTTGATTATATCCATTGGTCATTCGACCCTTTAATTTACCTCCGTTACTCATGAAACCGTCGTACTTTCTCATCAACAAATAACTCTCTATTTGCTGCAATGTATCCAATACAACACCCACTAAAATGAGCAAACTTGTTCCACCAAAGAATTGTCCAAACTCCTGATTAATATTTGCCATAGAGGCAAAAACAGGCAACACAGCCACAATGCTTATAAAAATAGCGCCGGGTAATGTTATTCTTGAAATCACACCGTCAATAAAATTAGCTGTGTGTTTTCCTGGTTTGATTCCTGGAATGAATCCATTGTTTCGCTTCATGTCATCTGCCATCTGTACTGGATTAAAAATAATTGCAGTGTAGAAATATGTAAACACAACAATCAAGAATACCAGAAGTGCATTGTGCCAAAATCCATTTGGATTCATCATAGACAACAACCAGCCTGGGGCATTACCCTCAGTATAGAAGTTACCAATAGTAGCCGGCAAGAATAAAATTGCCTGAGCAAAAATGATTGGCATTACACCAGCTGATAAGATTTTAATTGGTACAAACTGACGAGCTCCACCGTACTGACGATTACCTACAATACGCTTTGCGTAATTGATACTGATTTTACGTGTACCTTGAGTTAACAAGATAACGAACAATATCACCATAAACCAGATAACCAACTCTACTATGAACAATATTGGACCACCTTTAGTTAAGCGGAACAAAAACTCACCCACAATAGCAGCAGGCATACGAGCAATGATACCCACCATAATGATCAAACTTATACCGTTACCTAAACCACGATCAGTAATTCTCTCTCCCATCCACATGGTGAACATTGTTCCAGCGGTAAGTAAGAAGATATTAGTTATAATGAACATTGATTTCGACATGGTATCTCCATAGTTAAATAACAAAGCCGCAGCATTACCTGGAGTGCCAATTATGTTATTCAAATAAGCGTATGCTTGAACACCGGTAAATACAATCGTTAAAATACGTGTGTATTGATTGATTTTTCTACGTCCCTCTTCACCTTCTTTTTGCAATCTCTGAAAACTAGGGATTGCAATAGAAACAAGTTGCATGAAGATCGAAGCTGAAATGTAGGGCATGATACCAAGAGCAAAAATAGCACCACGAGCAAAAGCACCACCCGCGAAGGTGTTGATTAGACCCAAGATATTATTTTTAGTTTGCCCTCTCAATCCCTCTAGCATCTCTGCATCAATTCCGGGAAGAATGATATAAGAGCCTAATCGGTAAATAACCAACAACAAAAGCGTATATAAAATACGCTTTCGTAGCTCCTCTATGGACCAGATATGTTTAAAGGTATCGAGGAATTTTCTCATGATTATTTAGAAATTAAATGAACCGAACCACCGGCTGCTTCTATAGCAGATTTAGCTGTATCGCTGAACTTGTGTGCATGCACTTCCAAAGCCATTTTGATTTCTCCACGACCCAATACTTTGAACAATTCGTTCTTTCCGATTAGGTGTTTTGCGATCAAAGTATCTTTGTCGATTTTATTCACTTTCATTTCTTCAGCTAAGGTTTGCAATACATCAAGATTTACTGCAGCATATTCCATACGGTTGATGTTTTTAAATCCACCTTTTGGAATACGACGTTGCAATGGCATTTGACCTCCCTCAAAACCGATTTTTCGAGAATAACCAGTACGAGATTGCGCACCCTTATGACCTTTTGTAGACGTACCTCCACGACCAGAACCCTGACCACGACCAATACGCTTACGATTTTTTACTGAACCTTCTGCAGGTTTTAGATTACTCAGATTCATTACGCGTTTTCTACTTTAATAAGATGTTGAACTGTACGGATCATTCCTTCGATTTGAGGATTCAATTCGAATTCACGAGACGCATTCATTTTACGTAAACCAAGCGCTTTCAATGTGGCTTTTTGGTTTTTGGGATAACCGATCCCACTTTTTACTTGAGTGATTTTAACTTTTCCCATAACTTTTAGCCGTTAAACACTTTTTTCAAACTTAAGCCACGCATTTGCGCAACCGTGTGAGGATCTCTCATAGAAGTCAAAGCATCAAAGGTAGCTTTTACCACGTTGTGTGGGTTTGAAGAACCTTTAGACTTTGCTAATACGTCTGTTACACCTGCACTTTCCAATACTGCACGCATTGCACCACCGGCAATTACTCCAGTACCGTGAGCAGCTGGCTTCAAGAATACTCGTCCACCACCGAATTTACCATGCTGATCATGAGGAACTGTTCCGTTAATAACTGGAACTTTAATTAAGTTCTTCTTAGCATCTTCAATTCCTTTATTAATAGCATCAATTACTTCACCAGATTTACCTAAACCGTGACCAACGATACCGTTACCATCACCTACTACTACAAGAGCAGTAAAGCTGAAGGTACGTCCACCTTTAGTTACTTTAGCAACACGGTTGATAGAAACTACTTTTTCAGTTAAGTTAATATCTCCAGGTCTTACTCGATTATTTCTAAGATTTGACATTTTCTTTAAATTTAAAATTAGAACTGAAGACCACCCTCACGAGCGCCGTCTGCTAAACTTTTTACACGACCGTGGTATAAATAACCTCCGCGATCAAAAACAACACTTTCAATTCCAGCGCCCTTAGCTAATTCTGCCAATTTCTTACCTACTAAAGCTGCTTTTGCTAC
>CAYPYX010000153.1:0-3060 GCA_964415065.1 uncultured Rhizobium sp. | reverse complement strand
GCTGCAATCATGGTGGCAATCATCCAGCCTCGAGCGTAAAAAATATGTTTATCCTGCTTCATCAGAAGGAAGAAAATACCAATATTACCAGCTACGCCCACCTGAAATGAAGTGTTGTATGCTTGGCTCAAATGAAATACAGCGTACATAAAATTTTTGGGCTGAATTCCCTGAAGATATGCAATGGGAATGCCTACCAATAAGGGGAAAATTAGTCCGGCCACAAAAGCCAAAGCCATGTGGGTATAATTGGGTTTAATGGGTGCGTTCATGCTGTTTTTGCTTTGTTTCGAAGACTAACTTTGCTTTTACTGGACAACTAACTTTATTTAAAATGCTAACTAATGTTAATATGAATCGACATCAATTTGGAACCTACTTTACTTAGTATGGACATCTAAATTCCACTGATTGATCATGCCAATTCGTTGGTGATCCGTCAAATCAAACATGGTAGGAACCACTGAAATATAATCGTGTTTTAATGCCCATTCATCGGTATCTTCACCTTTGTCCATGTTGATGAATTGCCCGGTCATCCAATAATATTTGCGGTTAAATGGATCCAAGCGCTCATCAAAATCCTCTTTCCATTTGGCCTGTGCTTGTCGACACACTTTAATTCCTTTGATGGTTTTGTCTTGGGGGACGGGAATATTGACGTTTAACAAAGTTCCATATGGCAAACCGCGTTTCAAGGTTTCTAAAGCAATTTGTTTGATAAATGGTTTAGCGGGTTCAAAATCTGCTTCCCAAGAATAATCACACAATGAAAATCCGATGGCCGGCATTCCGTCGATTGCAGCTTCAACGGCAGCAGACATCGTACCTGAGTAAATAACATTGATGGAGGAATTCGCTCCATGATTGATGCCTGAAACCATGAGATCTGCTTTACGAGGCAGAATTTTATCGATGGCAATTTTTACGCAATCTACGGGTGTACCACTGCACTGATAGGCTTTAACATCGGGGTATAAATGCGTTTCCGTAAGACGAATGGTTTGATTGATGGTAATGGCGTGTCCCATAGCCGATTGGGGTTTATCTGGGGCAACTACAATTACATCTCCAATTTCTTGCATTACGCTGATTAGGGCTTGTATACCTGGAGCAGTAATTCCATCGTCGTTGGAAATAAGGATTAAGGGTTTGGTTGAATTCATGGACATACAAATTTAAGGGATTCAGGGCGGGAAAATTAAAAAGGCCACCCAAAAAATATGGATGGCCTTTTGCGATTATTGCAAATTGGGTTGGTTGAATTTAAGCTCTTGCCTTAAAAGATGGCGCTTTTACCCAACAATTTGCAGAATTTCATTAGAACAAGTAACGAATACCTAACTGCATTCCCCAAGTTGTAGAGGTAGAAGTAACATCGGTGAAAGTAGTTTTTGGCAACGCACCACTTACCAAGTTCATTTGGTAAGTACCATCTGTGTTAGACTTCAATACAGCACCGTTGTTAACTGTTAAACGTTGAGCAATTCCCCAATTAGAATTGATCATGTTACCAATGTTCAAAATGTTGGCACTCACTTGCAATTTGTGATTGGTTTTACCTACTTTTTGAATAACATCTTGGTAGATAGCCAAATCAAAGCGGTGCAACCATGGGAAGATAGCAGCGTTTCTTTCAGCGAATTTACCTACGTTAGCGCTCAAGTATTTATCTTGGTCAACGTATTCTTTCCAAGCTTTTGCTTGATCTTCAGCAGTGTATGTTTTACCACTAACAGTGAAATCTTTGAATTTAACGGTTTCAGGATTGTGTATGTAAATCAAATCATTACCAGTTAAACCATCGTTGTTGATATCATTGCTGTAAGTGTAGTTGAAACGACCTGCATTGAAACCTTCGTAACTCAAAGCAATGGTAGTTGCAAAATGTTTAGCGTATTCAAATTTGTAAGAAACCGATCCAACTACACGATGTGGAGTTGAGTATTGAGAAATTCCTAACATAGGAGTATTCTGATTTGCACCTAAAGTAGTACCGTAATTTGGGTTACCTGACCAAGCAGAGTTTGCTTGTGAACCTGGGTTAGCAGTAATGTCGAAGGTGTTGTTGAAAGCATAACTTACAAAAGCATTGAACCCGTTTTTGAAGTTTTTATTCAATGTTACCGCAGCACTTAAACCATGTCCTTGGTTGGTGTTTGACAATACCATTGCATTACGAACGCTAGACGTATAGGTTCTTGATGCAGCTGTTTTGAAAGCAGCACGATCGTGGTCACCAAAGGTGATTACTGTATCCGTAGGACGCATGTTTGCATCGAACTGGTAGATATCGTTCAAAGACTTGGTGTAGATGAAGTCAGCAATCAAATCGATTCCCAAAGGAAGCTTCATATCAAATCCGAAGCTGGTTCTCCAAACTTGAGGGAAGTTAAAGTTAGGATCAACCAATGCAAATGAAGCACCGTTTGGCAATGTAGTTGATGTTTGGGGAAGGTTTTGAGTGTAAGCGTCGATGTCTTTGCTGAATTGAGTTACACCATATTTATCCAAATCAGCTTTTTTAGTCAATTCAACAGTTGCTTGCAAACCATAAGCGTTGGTTGGCTGGTTGGTATACCATACGAAAGGTAAACGACCGGTGAAGATACCAGTTCCCCCGCGAACAACTAAAGATTTATTTCCTTTAACGTCGTAGTTAAAACCTAAACGAGGAGAGAATAAAGGCTTAGCAGATGGCCAAATAGATGGATCGTAACCATATTTTTCGTTTTCAGGATTTCTGAATACAGAGCTGTCTGCATTAGCGTATTTCGAGAATGCAGGGTTAGCCAAAGCGTCGGTTAAGTAAATAGGTAAGTCAACACGAAGACCACCAACAATTTTCAATTTTTTGTTCATTCGGTATTCGTCTTGAACATATGCAGCAGCTTGTCCGAATCCCAATTCAGCAATTGGATTCTTTTCGCCGTTGTAACCGTAAGTTACCGCAAAAACAGAAGGTTGTTGGTTGTTTAGGAATTGGCTCAAAGAATCGTAACGATAGTAGCTAGAACCGTATCTCAAGAAGCTGTTACCTACATACATTTGATCGTAAGC
>CAYPYX010000152.1:0-3164 GCA_964415065.1 uncultured Rhizobium sp. | reverse complement strand
CCTTCTTGAGTGCAAAGCGACTCAATTTGCTGTTCCAATTGCTCAAAACCGCCATCGGGCTCCTGCATTTTTAACAACAATAGCGATTTCTGTACGCGCTGTTCGTGGTGGTAACTGTGTTGTAACCGTCCCCCGAAAAAGCGCATGGTTTCAAAAAATCCATCGCCATAGCGGTGCGCGCGCGACGATGCCGAAAATATCGGATCCACAGATGTTACGGGATCTCCGTTATATAAATATAGTTTTTTCAATGAGTGATAGGGCTTTACTGCCGGCGTTTGATCTCATCGCGAATTTTGGCCGCTCTGCCGTAATCTTCAATGCTGATGGCTTCATCCAACAGGGCTTCCAATTCATCCACGGTGTATAAATCCCAGTGGTTGGTATCGTCGGTTTTTCCTTGGGGGATGATTTCATCGTCCTGCATACGACCGGGCGATTCGAAATCCATTTCTTCGTCTTCGTCGGAATAACCGGCATCATCCAAGATGGATTGAGTTACGAAAATGGGACATTTGAATTTCATGGCCATGGCAATGGCATCGGAAGTGCGGGAATCGATTCCAACCGAATCTCCATCCCTCGAAAAATAAATGGTGGAATAAAAAATTCCTTCTTCCAAACGTTCAATCACCACTTCGCGAATATCTACCGTGAAATGCTTCAATGTATTGCGAAACAAATCGTGGGTGAGGGGACGGGAAGACTGGATGTTTTCCAACTCCATCGCAATGGATTGTGCTTCAACGGCTCCGATGAGAACCGGCAATTGGGTTTTGGTGATGGGACTGTGCAAAACGAGGGTGTAAGCACCGTGACTGTGTGCAGGAAGTATGGTTTTTATGAAAACTTCAACCCGTTTGCTCATAATGTTATCCCTAAGTTACAAAAAAAAGTCCGCACGTGGTGACGCGCGGACTGGATATTTTTCAAATTAATTTTTAAGTGCTTGAATCAACTGGGGTAAAACTTCGAATGCATCACCCACGATTCCGTAATCCGCAGCTTTGAAGAAAGGCGCTTCGGGATCTTTATTGATGGCAACAATGGTCTTACTGCTGCTCACACCCGCCAAATGCTGAATGGCACCAGAAATTCCCACGGCAATGTACAAATTGGGCTTAATGGTGATACCGGTTTGACCTACGTGCTCAGAGTGTGGACGCCAGTCCATGTCGCTAACGGGCTTAGAACAAGCAGTAGCTGCACCTAATAAGGTAGCCAATTCTTCGATCATGTGCCAGTTTTCAGGACCTTTCATTCCACGTCCACCAGAAACCACGATTTCCGCTTCGGTCAACGGAATTTTTCCGCTGGCTTTTTCGGTTTTCACGATGCTGATTTTGCTGCAATCCAGGGCTACGCTGTGATTTTCAACAGCAACAGCTGATCCTGAGGTATTTAATTCAAAGGAGTTGGGGGTTAAGGCCAACACTTTTACGTCTTTAGTTAATTGGGTGTAAGCAAATGCTTTTCCAGAAAATACTCCGCGTTTCACCGTGAAACCGTTGCTGGTATCGGGATATGAAATCACGTTGGTAGCCAAGGAAGCGTTCAATGAAACCGCTACACGGGGCGCCAAAGATTTACCGGAATAGGTATTGGAAATGACCACGATTTTTGCACCTAAATCCGCACAAGCTTTGGAGAAAGCGGCGCTTAGATTGTCGGCAGTGAAATCGGATGTGGAAGCAATGCTCACCACTTTATCAGCTCCGTAGGTTCCTAATTGGTCGCTACCGGAAATGTTATTGAACGTAACCGCGATGCAGTTCATTCCCATATCGGAAGCCACTTTTTTTCCGTAGGAAATGGCTTCAAGAGATGATTTTTTGTACTGTTGGTTATCGATTTCGGCAAAAATAACTACGCTCATATTAAATAACTTTTACTTCGTTTTTAAGAATGTTGATCAACTCAGATGCGTTCTCAGCATCAATTAATTTCACGCCGCTCTTGGGAGCTGGGGTTTCGTAGGATGCGTATACCGTTGCAGCGTTAGCAGCAGTTGCAGCCAAAACCTGCAAGGGTTTGGTACGAGCTGCCATGATTCCACGCATGTTGGGAATACGAGGTTCGCACAAATCTTTTTGAGCGGATGCTACCACGGGTGCTGGGCAAGTCACCGTTTCACGTCCCCCATCAATATCGCGAACGAATTCAAACGTTCCACCGTTGTAGTTGATTTCGGTAACTACGTTTACGCTGGGAAGATTCAACAAAGCGCCTAAAAGACCACAAACAGCACCGCCGTTGTAATCGATAGACTCTCTTCCAGTTAATATCAAATCGTATCCACCGGCAATTGCGGCAATTTGTTCTGCAACAAACTGAGCATCAACAGGATCAGCATCAATACGAATGGCTTCGTTTACACCCATTGAAAGGGCTTTACGAATGCTCGCTTCGGTATCAGCTAAGCCCACGTGAACCACGGTAACGGTTCCGTTGTTGGCTTCTGCCAATTCCAAGCCACGAGTGATGGCCAATTCGTCGTAAGGATTGATGATGTATTGAACTCCTTGTTTGTTGAACGCCGTGTTATTATCGGTGAAGGTGATTTTGGTGGTGGTGTCAGGAACGACACTCATGCAAACTAGTACTTTCATTCCAAGAGAATTTACTGCAAAAATACAATTTTCTTTGTCATAATGTTCAGTGGATTTCTAAAAGGTTGTAGTTTCGCGACATGACCCGTTATCACTTCATAGCAATTGGTGGTGCTGTAATGCACAATTTGGCGTTGGAACTTCATGCGTTGGGGCATTATGTGCAAGGCAGCGACGATGAAATTTTTGATCCAGCTAAGTCGCGTTTGGCACAAGCGGGGCTGCTCCCGGAGTCCTTGGGATGGTTTCCAGAACGGATCGACGCATCGTTGGATGCGGTTATTTTGGGGATGCACGCTCGGATCGACAATCCGGAGCTGCTCAAGGCCCAAGAATTAGGACTAAAAATTTACAGTTTCCCGGAGTTTATTTATCATCACAGTCAAAACAAACAACGTTTGGTGGTGGCCGGCAGCCACGGCAAAACAACATCCACGGCCATGTTGATGCATGTGTTGAAGTCCTGCGGTCGGGATTTTGATTATCTCGTGGGATCGTTAATTGATGGTTACGATCGAATGGTTCGTTTGTCGGACGCGCCCGTTATGATTATTG
>CAYPYX010000151.1:0-3240 GCA_964415065.1 uncultured Rhizobium sp. | reverse complement strand
TCAACAAACAAACAACGATTGCGAAGAATACAGCACCTTCGATAAGAGCTGCAGCCACAATCATATTCGCACGGATGTCACCAGCTGATTCTGGTTGACGTGCAATTGATTCCATGGCGCTACCACCGATTCTACCAATACCCATACCGGCACCGATAGCTGCCAATCCTGCGCCGATAGCGGCACCCATTTTGCTGTAAGCAGCGGCTAAATCCGTTGCTTGAAGAAGCGTGTTCATTAAACTCATGATTTTATGTTTTTGATTTTGGTTTTATGTTCTGTTTTAATATTAACAATGCACCTTTATTATTTCAATGCATTGAACTTGGTTTTATTTTACTGCAAACTTACAATCTTTATTCGTTGTTATTCAAAAAATTAATGGTGATGTTCTTCCACAGCCATTCCGATATATATCGCACTCAATAATGTAAATACGAATGCTTGTAGAAAGGCAACTAACATTTCCAACATGCTCATAAACACTGTAAATGCAACGCTTAAAGGACTCACTGCATATCCAAGACCGGGGCTCATCGCACCAAAAATGAAGATCAATGAAAAGAATCCTAAAATGATGATGTGTCCTGCAGTGATGTTAGCAAATAAACGCAACATCAATACAAATGGCTTCAAAATTACACCCAAAATTTCGATAGGGATGATAATGATGTACATGAAACCAGGAACATCCGGCATGAAAATGTGCTTCCAGTAGTATTTGTTTCCATTAATCGTTACTGTAACAAACACTACAAGTGCCAATACCAATGTGATAGCTATGTTACCTGTTACGTTTGCTCCGCCTGGGAAAATAGGAATCAATCCAAAAATATTGTTAATGAAAATAAAGAAGAAAATGGATAACAACAAGGGCATGAATTTATCCGCTTTGTGACCAATAGATGGCTTTGCGATATCGTCTCTTAAAAACAAAATCAAAGGTTCCACCAAATTATAAAATCCTTTAGGTGCCTTACCCTGATTTGAAGTGTAGTGTTTCGCCATAGATAATACGATAACCAACAATACAATAGTGGCGATAAGCATGGCCAATACATTTTTGGTTACCGAAAAATCATAAATAGCTTCTGTTTTAGATGCATCTTCCCAAGTAACCTTACCTTCATGCAAAACAAAACCATTGTAAGCCGCATGACCGTGGTGGAAGTTTGAAGACGAAAATAGGGTTAAACCACCCGATTCTGTATAAAGAATTACTGGCAAAGGAATCGAAACGGCATGATCTCCTTCTCCCCAAAGATGCCAATCGTGTGCATCTCCGATGTGTTCAAAAATCATTTTACCTGCATCGAAACCTTCCTTTTCATGGGTTTCAGAATTGGCATGTGTGTTGGCATGATTGCCTTCAGCATGTGCATCTTCATGACCGGTAGTAACAGCACCATGATCTTCTTGATGAACGTTAGCATGCTGCTCATCTGCAACTGCATTTACTTCATGAGCTTGGATAGCATGTTCGGCAGATTCTACCTTGTTTGCCTGAAGTTGAATTCCAACAAAAAGAGCAAATCCAACAAGCAGAGATTTTTTTGTTACACTTTGAAATTTTGCAAATAATTGATTTTCAGGCATTTGTGTTATTTTTAGATTTTTCTAAATCGGGGCGCAATTTACTACGCATTTCTGATATATCAAAGAATAGGAACATTAGAAATGAAAGAAGATATGTAAGTACGAAACCTAACTCGGGTTTTCCATTATTCATCACGCTGATTATCAAAAATATAACTGCTGCAAATAAACGGATCATAGTACCCATCATAATCTTTCGAATTCCTTTGTTGGGGTTGTTTTTATCATCGTGCAACGTAAAATAGTGCACCGCAATAAACAATATAGCGAGATAAATGATGCCCAAATAGATCCAAGAATTAATAGGATAACTCGTAAACATCTTGGCCAAAGCAATGCTTAGTATCATGGCAATGGATAACACGCTAAATTTGATGATATACCCTTTCATCGATGTATTGATTTAAAATCGGTGCAAAGGTAGCATTAAGTTCGAGAACGACTGAACTTATTTTAAATTTTTCAATGATTTGAAAATCGAATAGAAAGAAATTCCTAAACCAGAAAATACTCCTAACAAGGTAAACAGGGGAAACCGCGTGTTTACCCATTCTGTTTTATCAGCTTGAAATCCTAAAAACGTAAAAAGCACAATGCTAGCAATCATTTGAAAAGCCATCCCCACAAAGGCTAAAAAAGATACGTTTGATTTTTTCTTTGAGGGATGCATAACTGCTACTACCCTTTCATTTCGCACTTACCATTGAAGGTAGCACCTTGTTCAATTACAATCTGAGCGGTGAAAATATCACCGGTTACGGTACTTTTACCCATTAAAATAGTAGCGTTTTCAGATTTTATATTTCCTAATATTGAACCAGAAACACTTACTTCGGATGCAAAAACATTCCCTTTGATAGAGCCGGTAGAACCAACTACAAGTTTTTGTCCAACGGTTACATCTCCAAAAACTTCTCCATCGATTCTAATATCTCCGTTGCACTGTATATTACCTTGTATCTGTGTTCCCACCCCAATAAGGTTGATTACAGCTTGACCTGGCAATGTATTATTTTTCTCTTTGTTCTTGGAGGACCCTAACATATAAAGTAATTAATATGGATTTTTACAAATATAACGATTTGTTCACACAAGGAAAAACCTTAAACGACCTACAATTAGAAATATCACATGAACAACGAGTACTTAGAAACCAATTAATTAACCACAAAACTTAATGACAGCAACATCCGCTTATTGAGGATATTAAACTTTGATTTTCAATTTCTTAAGATCATTGAGTTGTTTTGGAATTCATACGAACTGAAGTTGAATCGTAAATAGATTCTTTATCACTCAGTAAGTTGTTCAACGTATTCGTTTTAGAATTCTTTACTTCAATTTGCAGTTTCAAATCTTCTAATTCCTGATTTAGCTGAATTAATTCTTCGCGATCGCTTCCAGCAATTTTATTTGGAATTAAACTCCTCATAGGTGTAAATGCGAAGAGCAGATAAATGAGAAACGTAAAGAAAATAAACAGTCCACTTGCCAAACTTAATATGTTTAGGGGTGTTAAGCGAATGGAAAATACTTCAGCGAATGAATCGTCGTTGATTAACACAAACCGATGCTTGTTGCGTAAATTCCGTATAATTTTATTTCCTTTTTTCGTCATAGCCAAAAATTCTTGGTATTTTTGGA
>CAYPYX010000150.1:0-3270 GCA_964415065.1 uncultured Rhizobium sp. | reverse complement strand
CAATTAGAGGCAATCGAGAAACTACGTGAGACATTTAATGAGTTACTAATAAATAATCAAATAACACTTGACTAATGACACCAAAAGAAAAAGCAGAAGCGTTAATTAAAAGCTTTAATAAAGTTAAAATATTCATTGATATTGAACCTTGCAGTATTGAAATCAACATTGAAAATGTTGATTGTGATGCAAACAAACAATGCGCTTTGATAGCGGTTGATGAGATATTAGATTCAATAGTTATAATTGATTTGACAGCAGCAGAAAATCAGTTTACATATTGGGAAGAAGTAAAACAAGAAATAAATAAACTATAATATGGAAGAACAAAGAGAGCAACAAATGCACCACACTTACCGCTTATGCGTAATGTTTGGCATGTGGCTACAACAAAAGGAACAACGCAAACGATTAGCAAAGGGATCAATGACCGAGCTATACGGCGAATGGATAGAATTATTAAGTAATCAACTTGGTGATGAGTAAACAAACAGCATTACAATGGTTTAAGGAAATGGTTGAATTAAATCATGGTCATGTTCCACATGACATATATAAACAAGCACTACAAATGGAACGTGAACAAATTGAGAAATCATATACATCGGGTAGAGAGCAATGGCAAAAATATGAATGGGATAATTCTAATTATGAAAGTGATGTAGAAATTCCAACCCCAAGAAAATACTACAACGAAACATACGGAGGTAAAGATGAGTAAAGTAAAGTTAACCCTTGACTATTCAACGATAACGGTTAAGCAATACGTTGACTTCCTTACCAACGAAGGCAATGAGATAGGTCAGGTGTCCGCAATAATGGGACAACCGAAGGACTACGTTAGGCAACTATCTCCAGAAGATATAACGAAGGTAATTGATGCGTTTAAATCGGTAATCGAAAATCCTGTAGCGGAACACAAGTACAAATGGAACAAGTATGGTTTTGTTCCCGACATCAACAAGATTTCTTTCGGTGAATGGTTGGATTTAGAAAGTAATTGTAAAGACTTTCCAAAGAATCTAAATAAGATACTATCTATTCTTTACCGACCTATCCACTCGGAACTTGGTTCAAAGTACAAAATTGAGACTTACACAGCAGAACATTTAAGCAATGCAAAGGTGTTTGATGATATGCCTTTATCAGTCGCGAATGGTGCGTTGGTTTTTTTTTCGAATATCGAAAACGAATTGCTGACTCGTTCCCTCGAGTATTTAGATACAACGATGATGCAGGAGATGGAGACGGCGATAACGATGATGAAGGAAGCGGTGGCGCAACAAACGACTTAAGTGAACGTTACGGATGGTTTCACGTAATAGAGGAACTTGCGGATCGTGATGTAACCAAGTTCGACACAATAACCGAAACACAAGCCAGTACAATCTTCGCTCACCTGTCGTATCGAATTGATTATTTTTCTTTCCAAAAACAACTCCTAAAAAAGTAACTATTTGCGTCTTTAAGATATGGCAACAGCATCTTCACTCTATACCTATAATGTCGTGGTAAGTAAGTTTCAGCAATTCGCTGAACAACACGCGTTAATAAGAAGGTTCACACACGGACAAATCGCACAGGCTGACCTTGAAAAAGAAACGGAATATCCGTGGATGCACGTTACACCAACTGGAATAAGTTTCGATAAAGGACAACTTTCTTACACATTCGATGTGTTCTTTGCTGACCTTCCACGTGATAAGGATGAAAAAACCGAGTACCAAAAACAAGCGATTAGCGATTGCATATTGTTGGCTTCCGATTTCGTGAATATGCTTGAGTTAGGTCACATATTCGATGAATCGGTTGTATTAACTACACCAATAAGCGGTTCACCTTTCGTTGAAGAGTTTAGCCACGTTTTAACGGGGGTGCAATTATCAATCGAATTAGCGGTTGATTACTTGTGGGATGCGTGTGATATACCATACATTGGAGACTAATGGCAAAGAAAGTTCAATATACAACCAATACACCAAGTTCAACCACTGACTATTTAGCGGCTGACAATACTTGGAAACCTATGACGGGCGGCGGTGGTGGTGTGCCTTATACAGGTGCGACTGCTGACGTTGATTTAGGCACTCATTCACTAACTGCTGATACTATTGGAATAGGAACAACCGCAGGGGCTGAAAAGTTACATATAGACGGTGGGGCATCCACTACACGCGTTAAGATTGATGCGGATAATGGAGTGAGTAGAATTTTGTCATTTAGAACTGACGATGTTCAAAGGTGGGCATTGCGTGTTGATGGAACGGAATCGGGTTCAAATAGTGGTGCGGATTTTCAAATACGCAGGTACAACGATGCAGGAACTCACATAGATAATCCCATTGGTATCAATAGATCAACTGGTAATATCACAACATCTCAAAATGTTAATGGTGCAACACCTACCGAAATGAGTTATTTGAGTGGGGTTACAAGTGGTATTCAAGGACAACTTGATTCAAAGGTTAGCACCTCACAATCTCAATTCTTTATTTCGGGTTCTGCAACGGGATTAGCCGCAGGTATAACGCGTTACGGTAACATCGCAGGTTCAACTGCTGAATCACAAGTAAGATTGCCTTTATCATCCGCTTGTACTATAAGCCATTTGTATGTTAGGACAACCGCGACAATGAACGCATTAGCTTCTTTGTCGGTTACACTATTCAAGAATGGAAGTTCAACCGCGTTAACTTTGACAATCGCAGGTGGTTCGGTTGCGGCTACTTATTCAAATACCGCTAACTCGGTAACCTTTGCCGCAGGTGATGGTTGGACATTGCAATACGTAAACGCTGGAACTTTGGCAAGTGCGGCAACATCGGGACAATCAGTAAAAATTACTATATGAGATACGTAATAAATGAACTTGACGAAGGTGTGACTATGATACATGTATTAGAACACAATGTGTTTTTCGCGTGGGATGAAAGTGTTGAATATGATTCATTTCGAGTTGCGCTAAATGACAAAGGATTCAATCCCTTTGTTGATTTGCTTATACAGGATGCAAACACCGCTTATTCAACTTTTATAAATGGCTAATTCTCCGCTTAATGATTTGATCCAAAAGTTCGGTGCTGACGTTGTCGAAAAGGCAATGCAGAACCTCGGCGCGTATCGTACGGTTAAAGGAAAGAAACGTAGAGCGGTTGCGAGTGATACGTTACGCAATTCACTTGCATTTTATTACAACGCAAAGAAAGGTAAGTTAGAGTTCTTTGCCAAAGGTAAAGCTAGTCAATATGCCGATGTAGTTGAGCAAGGTCG
>CAYPYX010000149.1:1454-3307 GCA_964415065.1 uncultured Rhizobium sp. | reverse complement strand
TGTGGGGGCAAATGCTTAACAAATACAATATAAAAATTCACTTTGCACACCGAACGTTTAAATGGAGTAATGAGGCAAAAGGAAATGCAGCTGTTTATTGTGTAATAATTGGTTTTGCTAACTACGACACTGCAAACAAAAGCATTTTTGATTATGAAGACATTAAAGGGGAAGCCCACGAACTCAAAGCAAAAAATATCAATCCTTATTTAGTTGATGCAAAAGATATTTTAATTACAAAACGATCAAATCCACTTTGTAATGTTCCAAAAATGAGTTTCGGCAATATGCCTCTGGACGGCGGTAATTTAATTTTATCAAACGAAGAAAAAAATGACTTTTTATTCAAAGAGCCCAAGGCCGAAAAATTTATTTTTCCTCTAATTTCTGCTTTTGAATTTTTAAATGGTAGAAAACGTTGGTGCTTATGGTTTGTAGATGCTGAACCAAGTGAATTGAAGCAACTACCAGAGGTTTTAAAGAGAGTTGATGCCGTTAAAAAATTTAGACTTGAAAGTATTGCTCCTTCAACACGAAAATTTGCAGATAAACCGTCGTTATTTCGTGATAGAAACAGACCAGAAACTTCAATTGTTGTTCCAAGAGTTTCTTCCGAAAACAGACCGTATATTCCTATCGGATTTTTTGATAAAGACTCAATAGTTAGTGATACTTGTATGTCTATTCCAAGTGGAAATAAATATCATTTTGGCTTGTTGATGTCAAAGATGCATATGGCTTGGGTTAGACATATTTGTGGTCGCTTAAAAAGTGATTATCGATATTCAAAAGATATTGTTTATAACAATTATCCTTGGCCAGAGAATCCATCGGAAAAACAAATTAAAGCAATTGAAACAGCCGCTCAGAAAGTCTTAGATGCTCGGCAGCAATTTCCTAATAGTTCACTCGCAGATCTTTACGATCCGTTGACAATGCCACCTGCATTAATCAAAGCACATAACGAACTGGATAAGGCCGTTGACCTAGCATACAGACCACAAGCATTCACCAGTGAAGCTAACAGAATGGTATTTCTATTCGAACTTTATGAAAAGTACACAGCAAATCTCTTCACAAAAGTTAAAACCAAAAAGTCAAAATAGCCACTATGGAATTAAAAGAGTTTATAACACAGACAATCGTTTAGGTAGCAGAAATTGGCACAGAATAAAAGAATTAATTTATAAAACTAATCACACTAAATGAAAAACAGCTTATTTAGTTTTTAATGTTTCGGTGATTTAAATCCAATTTTTGAATAATTATATCAAATTACAACCTGATTTGCAGGTATAAAACTTTAATATCAAAATATAGATCCCAAATAAAATGAATAATGAGATAATTAAATTTAGTAAATGGGTAATTGAGAAAGGTGGTAACCTAGATGATTTAATTGATGAAAGAATAGAACCTATAACAGATTTTACTGATACTTTGGGGAATTTGGTGGCACCTGTTAAACTAATTAAATCAATATACGAATCGAGTAGAGCACGGAAGTTCGAAGGTTTTATTAAAGCTTTTGCGTATCAAATTCAAAATCACAAAACAAAGGGAGACGATTTGAATAAAATGGCAAAGTACTTGGAAAATCAAAAAAATTCTAATTTTATTCATGATTTAATAGATAGTGCAATTAAATCACATTCTATTTTTGGTTCAATGATTTTAGGATATTATGCCGGTCATATTTTAATTGATGAATTAGTAATAACTCCCAAAGAAATAATAAAACTCGAATCAATCCGATCTTTAAATGATTTTGAGCTTGCTTGTTTAGTTAGAATATATGATAAAGTAAGTTTAGCAGATGAAGTAAATATTGCGGATTACCAAGAATTGAAAGG
>CAYPYX010000149.1:0-1354 GCA_964415065.1 uncultured Rhizobium sp. | reverse complement strand
ATATTACCGACAGTAACGTCATAGAAGCAGTTAATGACCGAAATTAAACTTTATAAGGCAACAACAAAAGGACTGAAAATTATTGGTAAGTGTTTGCCATTCGTAGCAATTGGAATATGGCTGATAACAGACTATCCTTTTGGAAGCACCGAATACATTATGGGTTGGGTCGTTACTTGCTTTTTTGGACTTGGTTTACCTATTGGATTTTTTCAAACTTTCGACAAAAGACCTCAGATTGTTATCACTGAAAAAGGCATTTGGGACAGAACTACAAATCAAGACGAAGTAAAATGGGAGCAAATAATAGAAGCATATCCTCTCGACATTCATGGACAAAAGTTTATCTCATTAGTAACTGACGACACGTTCGTTTTTAAGAAGAAGTCATACAAGTGGGCTGTAAAAATTAATGAATCTGTTGGAGCACAAAATCTCAACTTGCATTTAGGCCAAATTAATATTGACGAAATTGAACTGACCAATTTTATAAATAAAGTGAGCAAAGCAAGTTTAGAAGAACGAAGAAAACTTATTGAGACATTTAAAATCAATAAAACCAATTTCTCAGCCACGGATTTACAGAAAGTTATTATCTACATTTTTATATCAGTATTGCTTATACTTTTAACACTATCAAGTTATGCCGCATTTATGACAATTATGATAGTAATGGGAGTTTCAGCGGTCATTGCACGTTGGAGACCCGATAATTCAACTCTCAGAAAGTATGCAGGTATTGCAACTTGGCTTGGATTTATAAATATAGTTTTGTGTTTAGGAACAATCAAAATATACGACAACATAACCGAAGACGTGGCTAGACGAGTAACAATTAGAATTGAAGAATTCCGAAAGCTAAATACAACATTACCTACTGACATTAAATCAATCAATGAAAAATTAGAGCTTAATTTCATAGAACGCTATTTTGCTAACCAAATTGATTATAAGACGCTTAACAATGACTTTGAATTAGAAGCGAATATGCTTTTCGGAGAGCGAAGAATATATGACAAAATCAACAGCGAATGGGAATAATTACTATCGCTTCAGAAGTCTGACAAGCCCATAAAGAGCCACACCGGCTAAAGCAACTCCCACAACCTTATTCATCGTCCTGGGATTTGTATTGGGCGCACTTTTCGCTAATCTTAGCGGATAGTTTATCGAGCTCCTTTTTTACGACGTAGACGACCCCTGCTGAGGCAGCGGCATATACCATCACATTTGCTAATGATCCAAAAGTGATCGCCATCATTACGGGCTTCACGGAAACAGCCTTCACAATACCGCCAATCATTCCTGAAACGGTCTTTACAGCTCCAGTATTGAGTGAGTTATTTATAAATCT
>CAYPYX010000148.1:0-3370 GCA_964415065.1 uncultured Rhizobium sp. | reverse complement strand
CGATTCGCGCAATTTTCAACCGACACAAACGGAACTAAATAATCCATTTGAAGTAACTGCTTTATTGAGTCCTTTGAAAGTGGATCAGGTTATAACACTGAACAATATTTTCTTTGACATCGACAAGTTTGATTTGAAGGTAGAGAGTGAAGTAGAGTTGAAAACCATGTTGTGGTTAATGAATTCAAATCCGAAGATGAAGTTGGAAATATCGGGTCATACGGATAACACGGGATCTGAGGTTCACAACAAGGAATTATCTCAAAATCGTGCATTGGCGGTTAAAAACTATTTGATCAATGCTGGGATAAAGTCGGATCGCATAGTTTCGAAGGGATACGGTTCCAGCAAACCGGCTGCGAGCAACGATTCGGATGCAGGCCGGGCTAAAAACCGCCGCATCGAGGCGCGCATTTTAGCGAATTGATGGGAAAATGTCATATTTTTAATAGTTAAGTAGTTAAATTTATTTTATCTACTGAATCTTGTTAATTTAGATTTTGTCTAAAAACATAATCAAATGAAAATAACAAGCATTTTTTTCAAGGCAGTCCTTGTTGTCTTCAATTTACACCAAACTTAAAAATGGAATTCGATTGTGCAACTAAGTTAATAACTTTTAAGTGTGATTAATTTGTAAGTTTAGAATGTATGAAGTATCTAATTATTTTAATGATAGGATTCGGTGTGGTTAATTTAAATGCCCAAAAAACGAGTAATTATTTTCAATATGGCTTTTTTTCGGAGGATCAATATGGAAGTTTGAGCGATTATAATTTGATTAATCCAATAAAAAGCACCGATGGGAATTCTAGATATTATATGACTTTAAGCGTTAATACACCAAGAAGTGCAATGGATTTTTCATTTGATAGTTTGGTGCTAGATGGCCGCGGAAAGAGCAATCGACAATCGTACAAATTAAAGTCATACACAGATTTGGATCAATTGTTTTTTCTCATGAAAAACGATAGTATTCAATGGGGTGCAGTTTTGACACCCAAGAGCGTAAATGGTAAAATTTCCGAATTTCGATTAATAAATACAATTACATCAGGTGAAAATTTATTGATGTACTTATTAGTAAAAAGTGATTCGTTGAATTGCTTTGATTTGAACGGTCTTAAGTTAACGGGAGTTGATCTGAATGACTCTTTCAATTATGTGGTCTTAAAAGCGACAAAATCAGGTCTAATTTCAGTTGAAAATATACTTTCGGAAAAGTACGCACCTCTGTCAAAATTGGTATGGGCAAATGAAAATAAATACACGTTGTTGTTTCAAAATTCGAGTTTCCCTTATCCCCAATTGAGCATAAATCGAAAGATTCCATCAACAGGACAGTTACCCGATTCTGTGGTGACAGCTTTTGCATTGCAATTTGAATTGGGTAGTCGAACACCTAAAAATTGGATAAGTGGTACTCTTCCGTTAGAAATGTTTAATTATGAAATTACTAACAGAGTAGAACAAGGAAATGCGGCGTTGTTATCTGGAGTATATTATTCAAATTCCGTTGTTGGGAATTTTTTCCCTTACCAACCAACATACAAAATCAATAATCAAAGTACTGTAATTATTAAGAAACCCTATAATTATTCGAAGTTGAAGAATTATATCTTTTGGATGAAAATGGATATGGAGAATTGGAAAGTGGATGATGTTCAATTTGTACATACAGATAACCAAAAGGTTCCAAGTATTTATAAATCTGGTATTTTAAAGGATGGTTTTTGGTTTCTTGGACAATTTGATTCAATTGCATTAGATGCAAAAAATCTGAATTGGGAAAAGTGCAATTTGAAAGGTAAAAATCAGAGATTATCATTATTTACTTTCAATTCGGGTTCAAAAACATTGAATTCTTCTACGTTTCCAGATGGGGTTTTGGATGCGTATTCAGATGGCGATTCATTGTTGTTTTTATATGGTGATAATTCGGAATTATCTAATGGTGCAGAATTAGTCGATTTGGATAAGTCATCTGTTAATAAATACAAAATTAAATATGGTGATTATGTGGGTGAATTTAAATTGAATGGAGATTTAGTTTGGGCTCGAAATGAAAAAATCAAACCCTACTTTAGTAAATATTCAGTATTTTTTTCTGAAAACGGTTTACGTTTCGTAGCACCGGGATTATTAACTTCATTGTCAGATTTGGACTTTGGATTTCGTCAATTAGGAAAAATATTTATTTCTAATTACTCTGCGAATGTTTTAGAGCTTTCAAAAGCACCCATTAGTGATTTCGACATCGATACAGTAATTTATAATCACGTTTTTATCAATTATAAAGGAGCCTTGAATGCCAACTATTATTATAAATTCGGTGATAATAGCAGCGATTCAAATTTCAATCAACGCTTTTTTGTGCATTCATATCGAAAAACAGGTGATTATGTGATTTTTTGTATTGCCAAGAATGATTTTGGAAGTGATACAGCCTATTATTCGGTTAAAATCAATGACATTGTCTCCACTACAAAACTGCACAAGAATTCAAATATTCGTTTCTATCCCAATCCTACCAATCAATTTATATCTTGGGATTTAACCAATACTCAATCCGTTGAAATTTATAATACCTCAGGATCGATTGTTCGAAAGGAAAGTACAATCGAATCACAATTGAACGTAGAAGATTTGATATCGGGAGTTTATATTGTTGTTGTGCATACCTCAAACGGATCCTTCTGTAATCGGATTATTAAGAAATAGTAAATTTCGAATTGATTAGTAAGCAGTACACAAAATATTGTGGCATATAAATCACACTAACTGTGCCCATTTAATTAATCTGACTCAAATTGTAGATTTGTTGCTTCTAAGGGTCTAGCTTCCAGCTACCTCGTAATTCTGTTACTCCGGTAATTTCGGCTCACCAGCAAGAATCCATGCGGTGTAAATGCAGTTAGCAACGGATTTGCTTGCCTGAATGTAACGGGCTTCTACAGCGCCTTGTTGGGTTGAGTGATATGTGGAAATGAACATGCTGCTATACTGCTGCTTCATTTGATTTTTATCTTGCTTTAACTCCAAAATTTGTGATTCAGGCATCCGTTGTTTCGCTTGCTTTTCCCCGGATAAAACCAAAGGCAATAACTCATGGCTATCGTGAATCATGTTCCAAATAGAGGGCATGAGTGGGTTTAAAAATTCCGGTTTATAATTCAAGACCAGCAGGGTGTCCATGAACAGGGTGGGAGTCAATGTTTCCCATAAGCCATGTATGCCTTTTTGGTTTGTTAGTTGCCCATCGTAATTCGATGTTGTGTGTAGCGGCACGTGCGCGTCTGCTACATAATGTCCCAAGTCAGCACTGATCTTTATAATGGCATTCACATCTCCTTTTATAAATGCATTTTTC
>CAYPYX010000147.1:0-3376 GCA_964415065.1 uncultured Rhizobium sp. | reverse complement strand
GCGTTTTTTACGACGGGCGTTGATGCGTTTTAAGTCGGATTCTTGAATATGTGCACCATCGAGCAACATAATTTCGCACAGGTGTTTTGTGGATTCGGAGCAATAAATGGGTCCGGTGAAGCCATCTTTAACCAGTTTGGGAAGGAGTCCGGTGTGGTCGATGTGCGCATGCGACAGAATAACGTAATCGATGCTTTTAGGATCGAATCCCCAGGTGCGATTAAGGGCGTCGCTTTCCTTACCTTCTCCCTGAAACAAACCACAATCGAGAAGAATTCGCTCGTCGTGTACGGTAATTATTAAATGCTTAGAACCGGTAACGGTTTGAGCCGCTCCATAAGAGGTAAGTGTAGGGTACAATCGCATAATTCAAAGATAGTGAAATGTGGTGATTGTATGTTGAATTGGTATTAAGCATTCTGCAATTTAAATTGTTTCAAATATGAATAATTTTTTTAAGCGTTGGGTTTACATTTTTTTTACATATTGTTTAATGATGTGTGATTTTCTCGGTAAAAACTAATATGTGTAATCCTTGAAACTACATGCATAGTATTGAAAACTATTTTTAAAAGATATTTTAAATTTACTGTATCACTGCTTGTTTTATAGCATCTACAAATTCACGGCCTTCTCTTGTTTTAGACATTTCGGCTTTTAATGGTTTTCTGTCTTTACCACCTACGCTAATGTGAATATTATGGTGCCCAATCCAATTTGCAACGCTTGATAAAAAAGCTATTATTATGTATAATAAAATTATTAAAACTTCAGAGCCACCTAGTTTATTTATATTAAAGAAAATTGAAATAATACCAACTAGAAAAACTGCAAAACTAATAATTGCGAAAAAGTAATTCCTTTTGTGTTTGTAACTGATTGAGGTAATCTGTCCAATTGGCAAATCTTCTGTTCCACTCTTGTAATTTAAAATTATTCGTTTATCCGTAACTGAGCCAAATGAATTACTGAATAGTATTTTTTCTTTAGTTTCCATTTCTAAAAGCGAGTTATTTACTGAAGTCATTACAATATTCTTGAATTATGTAAAAAGTTGTTCCGTGAGTGTAGTCAAAATATTTCCCCCCTGGATGCGTTGCAAACCAATCCAAGTTTAACCAGTTATTCCCATGTTTGTCTGTTCTTGTCCAGATTCCGTTTTTGTCATAAACGTTTTTGTAACGTTTTGATATATATTCTTCTATTTGAGTCTTTCCAATATTAACTTCTGTAAAGGCGTGTCCACCATTTTGTCCGTAAGCATAATTTATTCTTGCTTCGCCACCTATTGATAATATCATTGAGCAAACTAAAACTGCAAAATCATCACAATCGCCATTCAAGCCATTTGAAATAGTGTTTGAAGCAAATTCAATAACTTCATTTTTTTTAGGGTCGTTAACGTATTTCCAGTTGTTATAACAGTAGTCAAAAATATCGCAAATTTGCCCAATGTTGTAAGCCCCGGCATTTTGTCCAGCAATTGTTGCAGCATTATTTCTTAAAGTAGAATTCAAATAATTACAGGCTTCAACCAATTGTTTTTTGTCGCCAGATAAATTACAGTCTTTAAACAATTCCTTTAAAAATTTTTTTTCATGTTTAGAAACTGTAAATTCAATAAATGGAGGCGGCGGAATTAATTCTTCTGTTATAACATTAGAAACTGAAGAAGCTGAAGTGCCAAATTTTAAGTTTTGTAGTACAATTACCACTCCAATTAATAAACTAATTGCAAATATAGTCAATAAAGATATTTTTATGACGTGTAGATTCCCTTTAAATACTGTTTTTAATTCTTGTATATATTCAGCTTGAATCCAATTATTATTGCATTCTAGTCTAACAAAAGTTGATTTGCTGATTTTGAGTTTTTTTAGATCATCAACGGTATAAGGACCTTTTTCAGCATAACCTTCTTTGATGTAATATTTCGTCATAAATTTCAACTGCTCTGTTTCCTAGTTAAAATGATATTGTGCGAATTTAATTTAAATGCAATTACAAAACAATTCTAGTTGATTAATATAGAATAAATACAAAGTGCTGCAGCCTTCAAAAAATTTTATTATTGATTTGTGATTTAAATCAATAAATATTATTGGTTTCTTGTATTTGAAAGTTCTACAGAATGCTAAACATGAATTTCAAACAAATTTCATCTTGTAAAGTATTCATTAGTTTAGGAATTAGAAGTCTTAAGTCAAAGAAATTACCCATTTTAGTAAATAAAATTGGGGTAGTTGAGTGTTATGAATTTTTCGGGAAACCCTGGAAATAGACCCTTGATCTAACATAACATCAACCAACACCATCACTATCAATTGAAAATACAACTAATCTTTAATATTATAATGAGATACTTAGTGTATTCTGTAATCTGTAGGCAACTGATAATTTTCTGAAAATCTCGATTTTTTTTTTAATATTTGATTTCCATTGAAAAATGATCTTCATCGACCTAAATATAAAAATCAAATAGTTTCATTTTTTAGAATTAGATTTCAACTTCACCTCCCAATTCATCTCTTAAAATAATTTTAAAAGGAATTTGGATGTAATACTTCGAAAGATGTTCAATTGAATTATAAAGTGTGGCTTTCATATCTGAATCGAATTGATTCGAGTCTTCATAATTTTCCCATATTTGTAATGCACAAAAATGAACGGTCCTTGAGTCTTCAAGTGTTTCTTTGTTTTCATCCAATTCATTTACAAAAAAACTTCCATTGGTAGCGTCTAAATAGAACTCAACGAATTCGCTCTGAAATAAATCTAGTTCTATGATTTTGGCTATTGTTTCGGTTAGCTCTTTTTCTAAATGAGTCAGATCTGATGCTTCAGAAATATAGGTGTAAAATGTGTCGTTTTCTATTTCGAAATTTATCATTAGAGGTATTCTTTAACTTGTTGTTCTGTAATAAAATAATAGTGATGTTTCTTTGGGGAAAGTGGACAATAATTGCTCGTGTTTTTTCAAGAAGATAAACTGATTTTTAATATTGTTCTCTGTAGAATTTATTCGTATCGTTAATTTGAATTTTATTGTCTGAAAACCAAGTGATGAAATTGTCCCATTTTTCTTTATTTGCTGATTTCCATTCATCAAAACCATCTTCATTGCCTTTCATCAAAATCCAATGGTTGGCCTCCATATGACCTGCGTCTTTGATTTGTTTTTGATAGCTGAACAAAACATTCGGATGCGTTTTATCATGTCCGTTTTTAAAATAGTTTTCAACGAAGTTGCTTCTGATTTTGTCGAGTGAATGAATATCGATTGATTTTACTCCCAACATTGAAAACATCAGCGTGGGTTCGTAAATACCAATGCCAAAAGGAAGTTTTAGAACACCCGAATCTAGCAGTAAACGGC
>CAYPYX010000146.1:0-3534 GCA_964415065.1 uncultured Rhizobium sp. | reverse complement strand
GCCTTAGCCAGAGGTGAAATTCAATGCATTGGTGCAACTACCTTAGACGAATACCGTCAGTATATTGAAAAAGACGGTGCGTTGGAACGTCGTTTCCAAATGGTTCTCATTCAACCTGCATCCCCCGAAGAAACCGTTGAAATTCTTCACAATATCAAAGGTAAATACGAAGATCACCATAGCGTACAATATGCCGATGAAGCAATTAAGGCCTGTGTGGATTTAAGTGTAAGGTATATGAGCGATCGTCACCTACCCGACAAGGCTATCGACATTTTGGATGAGGCAGGAGCACGAGTGCATATTTCAAACATTCATGTACCAACAGAAATTGTTGACCTTGAGGCTCAAATTGAAGAGATAAAGCTAGAGAAGAATCGAGTGGTTAAGAGTCAGAATTTTGAAGAAGCTGCTAAACTTCGCGATACCGAAAAAAGGCTATTAGAAAACCTTGAAAATGCTAAAACTGCTTGGGAAAACCAAGCTAAAGAAGAGCGTTACCAAGTTACTGAAGACGATATTGCTACCGTAATCAGCATGATTACTGGTATTCCTGTAAAACGTATGGGTGAAGATGAAAGTATGCGTCTATTGCAAATGGCTGATACCCTCAAAAAACGTGTGATTGGTCAAGATAAAGCAATTGATAAATTAACTAAAACCATACAACGAACTCGTGCAGGTTTCAAAGAACCTAACCGACCCATAGGATCTTTTATTTTCTTGGGTCCAACTGGTGTGGGTAAGACAGAATTGGCGAAAACACTTTCAGAATTTTTGTTCGATACAGATGATGCCTTAATTCGTGTTGACATGAGTGAGTACATGGAGAAATTTGCTGTAAGCCGTTTGGTGGGAGCGCCTCCAGGTTATGTTGGATATGAAGAAGGTGGTTTGTTGACTGAAAAAGTACGCAGAAAACCCTATTCTGTGATTCTTTTCGATGAGGTAGAAAAAGCACATCCCGATGTATTCAATTTAATGCTACAAGCTTTGGATGAAGGGTATATGACGGATTCTGGGGGACGTAAGATCGATTTCAGAAACACCGTTATCATCATGACATCCAATATTGGCTCAAGACAATTGAAAGATTTTGGAACTGGGGTAGGTTTTGGTACTCAAACCAAACAAGTAAACCAAGAGAAAGAATCTAAAATGGTCGTTGAAACGCAATTGAAAAAGTTCTTTTCACCTGAGTTTTTAAATCGTATTGATGACATCATTGTTTTCGATTCGCTTAAGAAAGAAGAGATTATCAAGATTTTAGATGTTCGTATGGCGAGAATGTTGAAACGAATTGAGGACTTAGGATACAACATTAGTATTACAGACTCAGCAAAAAGCTTTTTGGCCGATAAAGGATTTGATGCCGATTTTGGCGCTCGTCCATTGCAACGTGCTCTGCAAAAATATTTAGAGGAACCTTTGGCTGAACGTGTGCTCCAAGGTACCTTAAAAGAAGGCGACGAATTGGTGGTGGATCATACAGAAGGAGCCGAAGAGCTAAATATCTCTGCGGCAGCCAAGAAAACCGCCAAATTGAAGAAACCTAAAGAAGCTTAATCGAAGTCGGAATCTTAAGTTAAAATCTTCGGA
The DNA here is from genome assembly GCA_964415065.1 of uncultured Rhizobium sp. Taxonomy (GTDB): domain Bacteria; phylum Bacteroidota; class Bacteroidia; order NS11-12g; family UBA955; genus VMCP01. The sequence continues at coordinate 1,935 of CAYPYX010000146.1, read as the reverse complement.
TTCCGATAAATCGTTTTTGGTAATACGGTGAGGACATGCGGTCGAATCGAATTCCGCTACTTGTTGCAGAATGTATGAAGTAAATATCATCAGAAACTTCTGAAATGATTCCCACATGTCCCACTAAAGTTTGACTCGCTCTACGACCTGAGAACATTATAACATCGCCGGGTAGAGCATCTGCTATATCAACGGGAGTTCCTTTGTTTATATATTCCCTAGAACTTACGGGAAGTTTTTGGTCATTTCCCTGTAAATAACAATAAGAAACAAATCCACTGCAATCAAAACCAGCTGGAGTTTTGCCTCCAGCTCTGTAAGGACGATCGAGCATAGCAATCGCTTCATCCATAATTTGATTAATAACAGCTATACGATTGGGAGCTAAGGAAGCATCAATCGTGTAATTTAAACGATTGCTATCGCTGCTGGAATTCTGAGCAAATCCGATATGCCATCCCCCGAAAAGGAAAATAACACTAACAAAAAAGCGATATAAAATTCGAATTCTCAATGGCTATAGGCTGAATGTTCGTTAATCTTCAAATTAATTTGAAATGGAATCCAAGTTATTTGAGTTTTTTGGTGAAAGCTTGATATCGATCTTGGTACGTATTGCCCGTTTTGCCACCCAATGTTGTCCAAACTTTTTTCATATCCGCAATCCGGGAATCTGAGCTAGGGTGAGTGCTTAAAAATTCAGGAATTTTAGCACCCTGACCTTGTTTTTGCATTTTTTCAAAGAAACCTGCACCACCTACTGGGTTGTACGAAGTGTTGTATAACCAACGAACACTGAACTCATCGGATTCTTTTTCAGCCTCTCTACCGTATTTCAAACCAGCAACTCCTGTAGCAATGCGGGCTAATTGTCCTTTACCTTGTCCAAAAACTAAATCCAACAACAGTTGTGCACCAAATTCACGTGTCATGGCATCGGTGGAGTGACGTTTATCTGCATGTGCCATTTCGTGAGCCATCACGCCGGCAAGCTGGTCTTCAGATTCTAAATATTTCAAAATTCCGGTGTAGAAATAGATAAATCCACCAGGAGCGCAAAATGCATTAAGAGTGGTGTCGTCTTTAATGATTCGAATTCTCCATGAGAAAGCAGTTTCATATTCCAGCTGATTATTTTTCAGGATACTATCGCGAACTGCATACAAATATTGGTATGCAAATGCGTTTTGAGCGCTATCTAAAATAATGTTTTTATTTTGATCTTCGAAACTAGAAGCTACTTGAAAGCCGAGTTCTACATCTTTCTCTACCGGGAAGATATTGATGTTTTTAGACCAATTACCGCAACTGTTCATTAGCGCAACTAATGTCAATGCGATGGCAGTTAATCGAATTTGTGTGAAGCGTAGCAATGTTGAGTTGTTTGATTTGTAGAAACGCATGGTATTGGAATTAGATTATCCAAGTGCAAAATTACGAAATTTCGCTCATTTAGTGGGTTTAAACCGTTTAATTTGATTTAGAATCCGTTTAAATCTATACACTTAAACCGTTAGATCTCAAGTCAAAATCATCAAAATGGATATCCAATGCCGATAGCAATTGCTGTTTCTTGTAAAACAAAAGTTCTGAATCCCGAATTTCGAACGGTTTCCGTAAATATCCAGCGCTGAGTTTCTGGTAAACTTGGATCTCGCAATGGAATTCCCCAATCAACACGAAACATGAATATACTTAAGTCGAAACGCAATCCAATTCCCGTATTTAGGGCAACTTCTTTCATGAAGTTCTGTCGATTTATAACACCATAAAGTGGATTGGCAACCCCGCTTTTTTGTAAATTCCAGATATTGCCTGCATCGAAGAATATAGCACTCTCAATGAATTGTTTGATGATGGTAAAGCGGTACTCTAAATTGGCTTCCAAAAGTAATTCTCCAGACCGGTCAATTCTTGATGCAACTCCTTTTGGCG
>CAYPYX010000145.1:0-3580 GCA_964415065.1 uncultured Rhizobium sp. | reverse complement strand
AAATTAAAATTAGCCAACAATCAAAGTTATAATTTGGATGGACAAATTGAAATCTCAGAGAGTGAATTTGATCCGGAATCAGGAAATATTGCTTTCCGTGCGCGATTCCCAAATCCTGATAAGTTATTAAAGCATGGGGGACATGGTAAGATACTTGTTGAGAAGCATTTATCTAAAGCAATGATTATACCACAGCGATCCACTTTTGAGATACAAGACAAATTATTTGTGTTTGTTGTTGGTTCTGATGGTAAAATCTTTCAGAAACCCATTACATCCGTTCGTAGAATACCCAATTATTTTGTAATTGAACCCGAATTAAACCCAACAACAGCGATCATCTATGAAGGGGCTTCAAATTTGAAACATGGAGACAAGGTTAAAATTCGATTACAAAATAGTACTAGCACTACAACCCTAGAAAAACCTAAAGACTCCGAAAAGTTGAAGGGTAGAAAATGGAATAATGATTTACGTTCCCAATTAAAAGTGGCTTAATCATGGTGAAAATTTTTATTGAAAGAAAGATATTATCGATCGTGATTTCGATTCTTATCTTGTTGCTTGGTCTAATATCTTTAGTGCAATTACCTATAACTCAATTTCCAGAAATTGCTCCTCCTGAAGTTACTGTTACAACTAAATATACAGGAGCTAACGCAGAGGCCTGTGTTAAAGCAGTTGTAACTCCGTTGGAACGTGCAATTAATGGAGTGCCTGGAATGTCGTATATGACTTCAGTTTCTGGTAACGATGGAACTAGTGTAGTTCAAATTGTATTCAAATCTGGAACAGATCCGGATGTGGCGGCGGTCAATGTGCAAAATCGTGTGTCGTCGACTTTAGATGAATTGCCAGAGGAAGTAATAAAAGCAGGGGTTCTGGTGGAGAAAGTTCAAAATAGTATGTTGATGTATCTCAATGTTTTAAGTGCAGATACGGTTCTCGACGAGGCATTTTTATACAATTTTACCGATATCAATATTCTACCCGAACTTAAACGCATTGAAGGGGTAGGTTTTGCCGATATCATGGGAATGCGGGAGTATGCCATGCGCGTTTGGTTAAAACCGGATAAACTCAAAATGTATAATTTATCCGCTGCTGAAATCATTAAGAAACTTAAAGAACAAAATGTGGAAGCAGCTCCGGGTAAAATTGGCGAGAGTTCCGGTAAATTATCTCAATCCCTTCAGTTTGTGCTCAAGTATACAGGCAAATTGAATACGGTTGAATCCTACGAAAATTTAGTAATGTCTACTTCAACAGGCGGTGAATTGGTGCGATTAAAAGATGTAGCTTCGGTGGAATTTGGATCACAAGAATACGATGTGATTTCCAAGGAAAATGGAAAGCCTTCTGCAGCAATAATGATCAAACAGCGTCCTGGTACAAACGCACAAGATGTAATTGCCAAAATCAAAAAGAGAATGGTAGAAATAAAAGAAAATTCGTTTGCTCCTGGTATGGATTTTACCATAAGTTACGATGTTTCTGTTTTTTTAAATGCTTCTATTCGTGAGGTGATAAAAACTCTAGTTGAAGCATTTTTACTAGTAGCTTTAGTCGTATTTCTGTTCTTACAAGATTCACGATCAACCTTAATACCCATTTTGGCAATTCCAGTTTCTTTAGTAGGTACTTTCTTCTTTATGCAGCTCATGGGATTTTCACTGAACATGATTACGCTGTTCGCGATGGTTCTCGCCATAGGAATTGTAGTAGATAACGCTATTGTGGTTGTGGAAGCAGTTCATGCGAAATTGGAAACAACCCAATTGACCGTAAAAGAAGCGACTCATCAAGCAATGTCGGAAATTACCCCAGCTATCATAGGTATTACGTTGGTAATGTCGGCGGTTTTTATTCCTGTATCTTTTTTAGAAGGTCCTACCGGAATTTTTTATCGTCAATTTTCATTAACTATGGCAATTTCAATTGTTCTTTCGGGAATTACGGCCTTAACCTTGACTCCAGCATTGTGCGTAATGTTACTGAAGAATACAAATTCACATGCTTTGAATGATATTCGCCATTCCGATTCTATTTTCAATCGAAATCCGAGATTTTTAGGGAGATTTTTCAATTCATTTAATGAGAATTACAATGGAATAGCTATTAAGTACCGTGAATTAATACAGCGAACCGCGAATCAACGTATTTTAACCTGGTTGGTGTTGTTTTTATTTAGCTTGGGAATTGGATTATTTTCCAATTTGGTGCCCACCGGTTTTATCCCGAACGAAGATCAAGGTGCGATTTATGCGAACATAACAGCGCCTGTAGGTGCAACTTTGGAGCGTACCGACAAAGTGGTAGATCAAATTCAAGAAATTGCACAAAGTATCCCTGAAATAGAATCTGTTTCAAGTTTGTCTGGTTATAGTGTTTTATCGGAAGGAGTTGGATCTGTTTACGGCATGAATCTAATCAATTTGAAAAACTGGTCGGATAGAGATCTCTCGGATCAAGAAATTATCAAAATCTTAGAGAAACGTACACGTAATATTAAAGATGCTAACATTGAATTTTTTACACCTCCTCCTGTTCCTGGCTATGGAAATTCCAGTGGATTTGAATTGCGTTTATTAGATAAATCAGGTAAGGGTACAACCTCTGACTTTCAACTCGTTTCTGATGATTTTGTGAAAAAATTGAATAATCGTCCAGAAATTGAAAATGCATTTACCACCTACAATGCAAAATTCCCTCAATATTTGCTGCATATCGATGGAGATAAAGCAGCGCAAAATGGTATTACTTCTGAAAATGCCATGAGCACGTTGCAAACATTAATAGGAAGTGAATACGCAACTAATTTTATTCGTTTTGGTCAATTGTATCGAGTTATGGTACAATCTCTTCCTGAATATCGGTCCAAACCAGACGATATTTTGAAGTTTACGATTAAAAATGAATCCGGTACTTTAATTCCATTTTCCTCTTTTTTGAGAATTGAAAAAGTCTATGGTCCGGAACAGATTACACGTTATAATATGTTCCCTTCATCAATGATTAACGGGCAGCCAGCAGCCGGTTATAGTAGTGGTCAAGCTATACAAGCCGTAAAGGAAGTTGCACAGGATTATCTGCCTAAAAACTACGGATATGATTGGGCTGGCTCTTCTCGGGATCAAGCGAATTCAAGTGGACAAACCTTGATCGTTTTTGCCATCAGTCTTGTCTTTGTTTATCTGCTATTATCTGCGCAATATGAGAGTTTTATTTTACCTTTTCCTGTGTTAATTTCTTTGCCAGCAGGTATTTTCGGTGCATATTTCTTCTTGTGGTTATTGGGTTTAGAAAGTAATATATACGCACAAATTTCGTTAATCATGCTTATTGGAATTTTAGGTAAAAATGCCATACTTATAGTTGAATTTGCGGTTTTAAAGCAAAGTCAAGGCCTAACCGCTTTGAATGCCGTTGTAGAAGCTGCAACCGATAGATTACGTCCAATATTAATGACTTCATTCGCATTTATCGCCGGTTTGTTTCCTCTGTTGCTAGCATCTGGTGCAGGTAAAATTGGAAACAATACCATTGGTGCTTCATCGGTTGGTGGAATGCTCTTGGGGAC
>CAYPYX010000144.1:0-3598 GCA_964415065.1 uncultured Rhizobium sp. | reverse complement strand
CACCAATAACCGCTTCCCCAGTTGCCTGCTGCCACCACGATTGAGTTGATTCATCTTCAAACATAGCATTGTAATGATCCATCCCCACCAGTCTAAATCGCTCTAATTTTCCTTCTTTCTGGGGATGTTTATACACCATTCCCGTCCTGCAAACAGAACAATAGGTAGCAAAAATAGGAGCACTCTTCTCTATTGTATCAATTACTTGGTGGTGATGCGCCAAAATATTCACTGGATACGCTCGAAATACGCCGTTTTGCTCTACCCCTAAAACCAATCGGTCTGGTTCGATCTTATTTCCTTCTAATTTTTCCCAGCGAGTATCGTTCATAGTTAAAAACATAGTGTCGGCACTCATGGGAAAATTGGTTAAGTAAGTTGACACACCAATTAAAATAAGTAAACTCAAACTACTGATTCTGAATTTTGGCCATACACGCGTAAAAAAGACCGCAATTAAAACAATTAATAACAATCGAATCACCCATCGATACTGATACAAATCATAGGCCCACTCCAAAGAGTTGACTTTTTGACTCCCCGGCATGGGCATGATAAAATACACTCTCAACCATTCATAGGCCAACAACGAAAGTGCAGATAAAAACCATATTTTTCTCATGAATCTCCGCAAGTTATAGAATTCAGGAAATATTAATGCCTTACTTCAAACAAAATATGACATTCTTAGACTAGCCCAAAACAAAGAGAATCCAGTATAATAACCAGCAAAAGTTTATTTAATCCATAAATCCCATCAGAGCAATCTATTAAATTCACTCATGGTTCTGAACTGCAAAAAGCAGCGATAATATTGAATTTATACCGTTTACTTCAATCGTTCAATTTCAAAATAATTATCATTGTAACCATTGCCAATGATACACAAAATCCTGTAAGATCTCGAATTGCTTTCATCTACTAAAAAAATCTCTTGGTAACTTCCATGAAAACTAAAATTAAGTCCTGATTCCCAATATGTAAAAGTAGTTCCAAAGCTGCTCGATTGTCGATTAAACCCAGTGAGAGAAGAAGCTAAACCAGAACCACCGCCAGTGGTGGTTGAAATATAGAAATTATTGGCTATACCCGACCAAGTATTCGTACCCGATACCGTTCTTAATTGCAAAGAACGATTACCCGATGTTGGAATACGAACAATTAAATTATCAAATTGCACACTCACTCCAGCATTAGCATAGACTTTATATGAATTTAATGCACTTTGCCACTGAGAACCATTAAAATAATAAATACAATTTGCATCCGTGTTAACTACTTGCAAACCCGTTGCTGGACTACTTATTGCCATCATTTGACTTTGGGATAATCGAGGCATCAGTAACCCTTTAGTAGTAGAATTTAACTCTAGCGCAGCGGAACTATTTACCGAATTAGCATCCAGTGCAACTTGGGCGCTTGCTTGAAACCAGAGGGTGGCAATAAATATGAATAAGCCTAGTTTCTTCATCATAACATTTGTTCGATTTCTAAATAATGACTCGATGAATTTGCGCCGCATATAAAGGTCAGTTTATAGGCTTTTGAATTCGTTTCATCCATAATAAAAATAACTTGATTTCCACCTGCTCTAGTGAAATGTGCTCCGGCTTGCCAAGCTGTAAATGTAGTATTAAAAGATTCTGATTGACGTGTGAAACTTTCATTAGCTGTAGATGCACCAGTTGCAGGTGCCACACTGTTATACCATACATTCATAGAGCTACCCGATAGGGTAATTGAACCGCTTACTGTAGCTAATTGAATTGCAGTATTACCCGTGGACGGAATTCTAATTTGAATATTGTCCAAAGATATTACAGTACCAGCTGCAACGAATTTTCCAATAAACTTTTTCTCGCCAATCCATGTTGTACCGTTATAAGTATAAATGTTGCCTTTTGTGGTATTGTAAACCTGCAAACCAGCAACTGGATTTGAAACAGAGTTCATTTCGGCTTGGGTCATCCTTGGGATTAACAAACCTTTATTCGTGGCAGAAATATCTAATTGTGCAGACGCATTAGGAGTATTGGTTCCAATTCCTGTTTGCGCAAGCAAGAAATTACATCCCCCGAAAAAAAGAAAAAACAATAATTTCTTCATTACAATATCCTTTCAATACTTATAAAGTTGTTCAAATATGAATTCCCAACAATAAGAATACAGCGGTACGCTCGCTTATTGGTTTCGTCCATGATTTCAATCTTTTGCACGGATCCATGGGCTCCAAAATGACCATTTGTTTCCCAAGTAACAAACGATGTTCCTATGGTATTGGATTGCCGCGTCCATCCTGTAACCGTTCCCACTGTACCACCGGCAGATACAGCAGATGACGGTTTAAAGTTCATGGATCCACCCGAAACATTAATATTCCCTGAAACTGTAGCAATTTGCAAGGATCGCTCATTGGTGATTGTAGATAGTCTTACTTTCAAATTATCTAGTTGCACCGTTACGCCTGCATTCACATAAGCTGCGATTCTATTCTCTTGGGAATTCCAAGAAGTTCCGTTGAAAATATAGGGAACCCCGGCACTGGTGTTAAAAATTTCCAATCCTGCGGCTGGATTTGAAATAGCCAACATTTGAGAATTCGTTAACCGCGGCAACAAAAGCCCTTTAGAGGTAGAATTAATATCTAATTTAGCAGAACTGTGTGGCGTCGTAGTATTAATACCAACTTGTGCCGTCAACCTGCCAAACAATATAACGACAGTAAATATAAAAATTCGCATGTTTAACTTTTCGGGGGATGTTAATTCGGGAGACTTATGGAATATTTGACTCAGTAACTACCATAGTACAATAATCAGAAGCATCTAAAATCAAACCAGACTCGATGCGAATTCCGTATGTGTGTGATCCAGATTCATTTTCAACCACAGCCGATATTTGTGGTAAAGTAAGATGTTGACTGGCAGCATTAAAATAAAAATTACCGGTTGCGATAGACGACCCATCCCTCATAATTCTATAAGTCACGAATGCATTATTGGAACTCGTAAATCCCGAAAAGTTAGCCAAAATCAATACATCACCACCGGATGCATTGTAGGTAGATGTCCAATTGGAAACATTTGTATTTCCCGAAACGGAGGTTGTACTGGAAGAAACATTATTAATTAATTTGGTGTACTTAACAGTTTGTTTATCGGAATTGACAATTCGCTGCCAGTTGCTTCCATTGTGATAATAAAAACCAGGAGTTACATTGTTCGGTGAGGTTCCAGCAGTTGCTGTATTATAAATAAGCAATCCCGCAACCGGAGATGATATCGTAGTATTATCTGCAATTGAAGTCAAGGCAATTCGAGGAGGTAAAAATCCCTTTGAACTTGAATTTACTTCTAATTGTGCGGAAGCAGTAGGTGAGTTAGTACCAATTCCGACTTGTGCATTTATTGAGGAGCAGAGAAGTCCAAAAACAAAAACAACAAGAAGTTTTAAGTTTGTTGAGTTTTTTAAAGTTTTGTACATGGTTTATGACATATTTAAGCGTTGAAAGTTAAGATAGTATAGGATCTAGACCGTAAATCTGACAATCTAAATTGTTAACGTGCTTGCCCAACAGCACTTTCAATTAAGAGTCGTC
>CAYPYX010000143.1:2155-3666 GCA_964415065.1 uncultured Rhizobium sp. | reverse complement strand
TGCAAATCTAAATGAGCATCAATCCAGATAATTCCAGTTTTTTTGGGGTCATGTGTGCGACAAAAGCCCGCAATTCCGCCTACAGCATTGCTATGGTCACCGGATAAATATAAAACCTGATGATTTTGGTTGTAGGCGTTTTCGATTACATGAGCAACACGTTCTTGATGATTTAAGAACGTATTTCCTCGTTTTAAATAGGGTGCAGGTTGATCAAATTCGACGTCAATTTTATCATTGATGTCGAAATCAACATGTTGAACAGGAACATCCTGAAACACATCAATTTTTGATTCGGAGCACGCATTTAAAAGAAGTTTCGGACCGGTTGAAGTCCCCAATTTCCCTGCTCCGTACTCCCAATCTGATGTGATTATACACAATTTTCTTTTTTCCATACGGAGTTGGTTTTCGTCAAAAATAAGGCATTCGACCTGAAATTTCCAATTTTCAGGGGCGCTTTTCACCTTATTTACTTACCCACAAGACGTAACCACTAAAATTTTCTGAAACGCGATATCGATTCAAAAACCATTCATCGGGTTTATGATCTTTTTTTGTGATGATGTATACTTTTTGCACATTTTGAGGATTATGTGCATGAGATCTCCTATTTTGTTGTTGCGGATAAGCTTCGTCTTTTCCAGAAGGGTTTTGTGGATTTAAGTTCTGAAAATCTTTCGGTTGGAATTCTCCAAAAAAGTACAAAGCATAGGTTTTAAATCCATGTACTTCCACAAATTTACCTTGAGCGCGTAACGACTTAATTTTGGAAACCAACGGTTTCTGCAATACATCTGCTGTTTGAGGAATCAAGGTGATGGCCGAAATCAAAGCAACACTTCCCGAAATTAAATATAAATATCCAGGACTTGGGTTTTTCTTGAATAACGATAGAATTAGCCATCCCAAGAACCAAAAAGTGAAAAGCGATGCGGGTAATAACGTGGTCCAATCCCAGCGGGGAGCAGACTCTAATATCCCCAAAGAAAAAACATCTAATTTTTGCAACAATAATTGAGGTGTTGGCTCAATGATAACCACTAATGGCAATACCCAAAGGGCCACCATTAATGTCAATCCACTGATGAATAAAGGTAGATTCAACCAATACGGAAAATGCCAGCGATTGGTGTGAAGCAAATACACTTGATAAGCTCCAAAATAGGTAAGTGGCCACCAACAAAGCGAACTGTAGTGAATAATTTTCGTGGTGGTAATACTGAATACCACCAAAACAACCCAAAATAAGGTCCTCATGGTGAGATTCCAGGTATCAACATCTCTGTCCATTACACGATTCCCAAAAAGATGGGGCAATGCAAGCGTAGAAGCTGGAAAAGCCAAAACCAACAATACCACAATATGATAAAACCAAGGTTGATTGTGGTAGGGAATTTGTCCCTTAAATAATTCTACTTGATACCAAAAGAAATGAGTTAAAAATTCCTGTCCATTGGAGTTCAACAGTGGCAATACCCACAATCCGATAGATAACAGAAATCCCAAAA
>CAYPYX010000143.1:0-2055 GCA_964415065.1 uncultured Rhizobium sp. | reverse complement strand
TTGGAGTTCAACAGTGGCAATACCCACAATCCGATAGATAACAGAAATCCCAAAACGCTAAGAAGTAACAATGGATTTAATAACTCATGCCATTTGGAACGAATGGCGGTTACAAAAAACACAACCAAGCCAAAAATTAATACGGCAACAGGTCCTTTAGTTAAAAACGCCAATCCTAAAAAAACACCGACCAAGAGATAATACAAATGGGCACGTTCTTCTCTCAGATAACTTTGTGTGATCTGATACCACTTGTAAATGGCCAAGAAAATGAACAGATTAAATACGGGGTCAATGATTCCCGATCTCCAATAAATAAAAGGAGCGAAGGTAAATAAGGTGGCTAATGCCCAAAACGCACCTAACATCCGTTTTCCCAATTTGTCTCCAATGTGATAAACTAGATTTACTGAAACCACACCAGCAATTACATTGGGCATCTTATATACCCAGGAAGAATGCGTATTGAATAAATTCTGAAAAAAGGCTTGAAACCAAATAAACAAAGGAGGTTTTTCCCAAAAAGGTTCAAATCCAATCTGTACATATAAGTAATTCTTGGAAATACTCATCTCTCTGGCCGCTTCAGCAAAATTCACTTCATCCCAGTCAAATAATTGAATCATGTTGATTCCCGACATTAAGAAAATGAGCGTAATAACGGTGAATATGAGGTGAACGTGAATTTTTTTCATGATTGAATATTTTTTTGTTTTGAACCTATAATACGCTTTCGGATAATACGTATACCCGAATCTTCATATTTTAAACACATCCACCAAAACCATAATCCAAATGTGGAACCAGCTACAACGTCTTCAGCAGAATGTTGTCCTAAATAAACTCGGCTGAATCCAATTCCTACGACGAATAAACATGCAATCCAGAGACCAAAGGAAGTTACAGGACGGTCTTTCTTGTAGCTTACAATGAGTAAACCGGTAGCAAAAACGGCGTTCGCGGTATGTCCGCTTGGGAAGGCTTTCCAACTAGAAATAAACAAACCATCAATTTGTCGGATATATTCTGGGAAACGGATGATTGGACGTGGAAAATTGAATCCTAACTTCACAGCTTGTAGGATTAATCCAAATATCAAAAAAGACAACAACCAATATATGGATTCTTTTTTCAGTTGGTACACGGTGTAACCAATGCTCAACAAAATCAACGGCAATTCCGCAAGTTGGGTGAAATATTTAAAAAAAGAATCGGCTAAAGGACTGTGATGATTCAGTATGCTGAGTGTGATCTTGTCGAATATATACTGAAAATTAGACCATCCAGCAATGTAAATTCCCCAAAAACTGAGCATAAAAAACACCAACGCGTTGATCCACAACAGGTTTTTTACAACGCGAGTTAGATTCATGGTGTTACAAATATAATTATAACTTCAAGTTCTAATATTTTGTTTTTTCAATTAAAATGATTTCTTTGCAAAAAAGGGATTTTAGTCATGAGTAAAAACAGCAATAGAAAAATGAAATTGGAACTAGAATATTCAGTTCGTTCCTCTCCACATATATTATTTCAATACATATCCAATCCTTCTGGTTTGCAAAGTTGGTTTGCCGATCACGTAGAAATTTTAGGCGCCGGTGATTATCGCTTCTCTTGGGAAGATGGAACCGAAAACGTTGCGAAGATGGTTAAGAATGTAACCAATAAATACACGCGATTTGAGTTTGATGGTGGAAACGACGGAGAATATCTGGAATTCCGAATCGAACAGGATGAAATTACAGGCGATGTTGAACTAATTATAGTTGAATTTGTGAATGAAACAGAGGCGCAAATGGCTGCTTCCATTTGGGATTCTGCAGTTGAAGATCTCTGCGCTATAATAGGTGCTTAATTGCCATATAAGCAAACAAACCTGCACCTTGCTCAATAGCATCTTCATCTACATCGAATTTTGCATTATGCACACTAACTCCAGTGCCCTTTTCCTCATTGCGTGTTCCTAATCGATAAAAACAACTGGGAACCTCTTGACTGTAGTAAGCAAAATCTTCTGCTGCCATCCAAATATCCAAGGGTTTAACTTGTTCT
>CAYPYX010000142.1:0-3675 GCA_964415065.1 uncultured Rhizobium sp. | reverse complement strand
AATGAGCCCTTCATGGCTCACTGTGGAGCCTCAGGAATATTGAGTTTTGTGGCTAATTCTCTTTATTTACAAGGGTTTGCGCAATTCATCTCATTCATCAACTTTCTTATTTCGCACCCTATTCGTATCTTTTGATTCTTGTTGTATGAATAATAATTGATTGAATAAAAGCGGTTTTGCAGCATGTCTAAATAATTGTATATTTGCGTGTTATATGGTTTTATTGAAAAAAGTATTTTCACAAATTGCATTTTGGAATATTCTCGCATTTGTAGCATTTAATTCTAATTTTATAAATGCACAACAATCAGTTAATACATCTGGTGGAAATGCAACAAGTACTACTGGGACTGTTAGTTACAGTGTTGGTCAAGTGTTTTATAATCATCATATTAATAGCCAAGGCGCCGTAAATCAAGGAGTTCAAAATGCATACGAAGTATTTTCAGCAGATATTATTGAGTCTAATTCGTTAACAAAAATAGCTGTATTTCCAAATCCAACCTCTGACTTGATAACAGTGAAAATTTTAAATTATACTGGTAGTATTAACTATCGGGTTGAATTAATTGATGCGAACGGAAGGTTGGTTAAAGAAGATTATTTGCAAGCGTCGATTTCCAGTCTGGATTTAAGCCAGTTCCCAAGTTCAACATATTCATTGAATATATTAGGCAACCAAAGTAACAAAATTGCTACATATAAAATCATTAAAAATTAAAAAAATGAAAGGTATTAAAAACATAGAAAAGATTCTAAAGATAATGAATTTGAGTAAGTCTCTTATGTTAATTTTGTTGTCGATTCCGTTCAATGGTTTTTTGTTTTCTCAAGCACCCAGTAAGATTAGCTATCAAGCAATAGTTAGAAATTCATTAGGAACTTTAATAACGAATAAATCCATTGGTATGCGAATTAGTGTTCTCAGAGGAGGACCAACGGGCTCACCGGTATATACAGAAACTCATCAACCATTTTCAAATGCAAATGGTTTGATAACTATAGAAATCGGATCTGGATCGGTTGTGTTTGGTAATTTTTCTCAGATCGATTGGGGTAGTGATTCCTATTTTTATAGTACAGAAATTGATCCCAATGGTGGAACAAATTACTCAATCTTTGGTGTTAGTCAGTTTTTATCAGTGCCCTATGCTTTCCATGCTAACGTTGCTGATAGTGTGAAAAACATAAAACTTCCTGTACTCAAATTAGAGAAGATTGGAGATACTATATCGATTAATAATTACAGAATTGGGTTAAATGATGATGATGCTTTTAACGAAATTCAAATTCTGCGTTCGTCAAATGATTCAATTATCCTCTCTAAAAATGGAGGTTCGATAAGTTTAAAAGATAACGATCCAACAAATGAAATCCAACAGATTGAATTTAAGAATGATACGTTGTCATTGACGAAAAACGGAGGTTGGATAAGGATAAATGATTTTGACAATCTGAATGAAATTCAACAACTATCAAAATCCAACGATTCGTTATTTTTAAGTAAGCTTGGAGGTGTTGTCAAATTAAATGATGATGACAATACCAATGAAATTCAGCAAATTAATAAGAATAAGGATACAATTTTTTTATCCAAGGGAGGAATGATAAAACTAACGGACGATGATACGTTAAATGAAATTCAAAACTTGAAAATTTCAAATGATACATTGAGATTATCTAAGTCTAATCAATTTGTAATTCTAGGAAATAAACTTCAGGATACGATCAATGGAAATATTACAGAGGTAGGGCATGGAACATTTTCTGGAACGTATAACACGAATCCCACCACTGTTTTTAATAGTTTTACTCAAGTATGGGATCTCTCTTGCCAAATAGATTTAGGCAGTAATACCTATATAATGGGAGTAGAGAATTATGTGCCTCAAAGTGTAATAAATTTTAACAATTCAAATAACGCCTTAACCAAATTAAAGTCGATTAATTCAAATTTACGCAACTCTTACCCGAATATATACGAAACCATGACTGCGGATAAATCGGATACAAGTTTTACTTGGTTTAACTCCAAAGATTTTACCATTTACAAAGCAAAAACAGATACTTATGTTACTTATCCTATTGCAAATACAGCCAACAGTTTGTTTTTCTCCCTGTTAACAATGTCGAATTCTCCTGCATCATACCAGTATCAGGTGATTAAAATTGCAAAAAAGAAAGATACTTTAATGATTCTATTTCAAAAAGCAGATAAAACGGATTATGGTTTTTATATTTATAAATACATTGGAAGCAGCGATAAACTAATTCCAGTAGATTCATTTGATTTAAGTGCAATTGATGGAACAAAAGCAATTGTAAATTCGCAAGTCACATTCCAGTTTAACACAATTGATTATTTGATTGCAACGGGTGATTTCAAACCAATTACATACAATAATAAAATTATGTTAGGAATTGCATTATTGAAAAATTTAAGAAATAAGCAAACTAAAATATTGAATATTGGTCAAACTTATTCAGAAACAGTAATTATCCCATTTCAAAATAAATTTGTAATATGGAATGGTGGGGTTAGGACAATAATTGATGTAAAATCTGGAATATGTAGGAACTTTACAGTAGGAAGTAACACCATCCCGGATAACTCAAGAAATACGCTTTTTGCAAAAGTAGGAGGACATCGTAATCTGGGTAATGTGATATTTAATAATGGAAAGTTTGGTTTACTGGGTGCTTTGGGCAATTATGGATCGAGCTTGAATTATGGACTATTATTTTATGTAAATATCAAATAATAATTTCATGTCAATATCGAAAAGTACTATAACTAAAGATCTGCTTGCACTTGTTTTAATCTTCATGAATTTGGCCACTGCGTTTTCAATGCAGATTTTTGTTCGTACTCCTGATGCCAAAACCATCGTTCTAGATGTGGATGCGAGTGATGCAATTGAAAATATAAAAGCAAAGATTCAAGATAAGAATGGAATCTTTCCGCAATTTCAAGTCTTGCGTTTTGCGGGGAAAGTACTTGAAGATGGAAGAACCCTTGCAGATTATAATATACAAAAAGAAAGCACGATTCATCTTACTTTCCTGACTAATAAAAAAATATTGAGATGCGAAAATCAATCACTACCTGGTAAAATTACAGAATTTAATAAATTGGCTGATTCCAATCTCTTTGTTCAAATTGCAAAAGGAAACCCTGGAAGTATTGATAGCGTTCAAATTCGCACAGTTTCGGATAATAAAATAAGTGAACGTGTTTGGTTTGTAATTCCCGATACTTTGTATATGAATTCCCCTAGGATTGTTACTGATACATTGGTCATTGAGGTATTTATTAAAGGACTTTCAAGCTATGATACTTTCGGAAATGAAGATACTCTGAGAAATAATTTTCGTGATACTTTCATCGTTACATTTTTTCCTAACCTTTCAAATACAATCAAAATTTCAAAATCAGAAACATTAGTTTTCCCAAATCCAGCTGTTAAGTTTATTCAATTGGATTCAAAATCCCCTGCAAATTCACCTTATCTGATTTTGGACCAAGCTGGTAAATTGGTTTCTGAAGGCCATGCTGATAATAATCAGATTTCAGTTGAAAATCTACGTTCAGGACATTATTTCCTTCGAGTAAATAATTTGATTATCCATTTATTAGGCAGTAAGAATTGGCAATAGAAAGGAATTCAGTGGATT
>CAYPYX010000141.1:1022-3748 GCA_964415065.1 uncultured Rhizobium sp. | reverse complement strand
ACAATTCGGATTGGTATCATCGATTAAGTGTTTTGGATGCAAACGGTCACGAAGTAAACGCAGATCAACGAAGTTTGACCTATAATTATGATATCGGTGGACCTTTGTGTTTTGCGGGCGATATTCCCTTTAGAAATCATGATCTTCCTGAAATTCAAGTAGGGGATTGGCTTAAAATACACGATGCGGGGGCCAATACGTTCGCATTGTGGTCTAGACACTGCAGCAGGCCTTTTCCATTGGTTATAGGACATCAAAACGGGAAATATTTTGTTTTGAAACATCGTGAAACCATCCAAGATGTTGTTCGATTTTGGAGCGACGAAAGAAATTTGTAATTTTGATGCAGTGAACCGGATAGTCTCAATTCAACAGTTCAACCCTTTCCGCTTTTTAACTTGCATGTATCATTCAAAACAAACCTCAGTGACCCGTATTTTTTTACAAATACCTATTGTAGCACAAGAAAAGGAGGAGCAACATGCTTAACGGCATTGCAATTGCATTGGCCTGGCCCGATACCTACTGCAAAAAAGCAGGAGCTTGGTACGACACTCCGGCAGAATGGCTAAAAATCAGTAAAGGAAATTACTATAAGGTGGGACATGCAGCTCTGGTGTTAATTGAAAAGTCAACCGGGCAATGTCATTACTTCGATTTTGGACGTTATCATTCTCCTCATTTGCATGGAAGAGTGAGAAGCGCACATACCGATCACGACTTAGAGTTGAATATTAAAGCGCTTTTCGACGAAAAAGGAAAGTTATCTAACTACGAAGATATTTTATGGGAACTTTACAATAATGAAAGTTGTCATGGAACGGGTAAATTGCATGCTTCTTATATTGAAATCAATTTTGAAAAAGCCTTTAATAAGGCACGTGAGATGCAATCTGTTTCACCTACGGTTTATGGTCCTTTTGTTCCCGGAGGAACCAATTGTTCTCGATTTGTGAACACGGTTATTGTGGCTGGTTCACCGCAATGGGATTACCGAATGCGATTGAAGTATCCTACCACCATCAGTCCCACGCCCAAAGGGAATGTGAAAACATTGAAGCATTATTCCATAGTAGGTGAAGATGGGGTATTAGTGGCACATCACGGCTCTCATAAAAAGGGAAGTTTGTTGCCTAAAGTGGTGCCAGCACCACAGAAACCTCAAAATTTACCTGAAGATATACATTGGTTGAGTGGAGAAGGTTGCGGGTCTTGGTTTTATGTAACTCAGCAATTGGAAGGAATCGAAATTCAACGTTTCAGTCCAGACGGAAAATTAGAATGTCGGGGGTTATTCCATCAAGTAGCTGGTCCACCGTTTATTATCCACGAAGCTTTTGAAGTTACGTATCCGAGTCATTGCGCCGAAGTTCATTTAATTCAAAACGACTTTAAGGTAGTGTTGAGGATCATAAGTAAGATTTGAGTGTATTGTGTTCTAAAAAGATTTACAAATTTTTAATAATATTAAATACAAATTTGATTCTTTATATTGTGGATTCATTTTATGAAGAGATTCAAACTTGTTCTCAAATGCACATTTTTGGCTGTTTTTATTATACCTTCCATTAATTGCTTTGCAATATTTCGTAATCCACCTAAAAGATTCATAACATTAGGTTATTTTGGAGAGAAAATAACTCATCCTGGTTTGAATTTGAGCTTTGAGTCCGAGTTTAAATTTGCCTCAGAATCTAAGAAATTAGTTCCTTTATGGGGCACGGCTATTCAAACCTATTGGCATCCTCAAAATCATATAGGTTTGCGAATCGCTCCATGTTTAGAGTTACAAAAATCTGTAGGCACTTATTGGAATTTAGGGATTCGTGGTGACGCAGGGTTTTACTATCGTTTTTTTTCGGGGGATGTTTATTCGGTGGATCAAAATGGTGAAGTGAGTAAAAAACAGATATCTGGAAGTTCTAAATTTACATACGGTCTGTATATTAATGCGCTGAAAGATACGCGTTTTATGAACAATTCATTTTCAATTGGTTTCAACATTGGGGTCTTTAACGTGGTAAACGCCCTTGATAATCAACATCAATTGCATCCAGTTTTGAGTTTGGATTTGATAAAGAAAATTAAAGCATGAAATTCAATAAATTGATTTTATTACTTCTGATTTTGAATTCATGTGAGAAATCTACGAATGAAATTGTTTCAGATCATTTTTACTTGGAATCCAAGGGTTCCACTATGCCGGTATTTGTAAAAGGTAATTTAGATTCTAAAGTTTGTGTTATATTTCTGCATGGAGGACCTGGTTCAACATCATTAGAATCATATCAAAATAAAAATAACCCATTTTATAAACTGCAACAACATTTTGCAGTTGTATATTGGGATCAAAGAAACGCAGGTTCTTCTTGGGGAAATAGTACAGAACCTCTTTCATTGAAATTATATACCCAAGATTTAACTAAGCTAATCAAGCTGTTACAGTTTAAGTATTCATCGGATCTTCGATTCGTTTTAGTTGGGCATAGTTGGGGTGGATCGTTGGGAATTAATTATTTAGCAGATTCACAAAACCAACAGAATGTGATAGGTTGGATCGAAATTGGTGGAGGACATAACGTCCCGAGAATTGTGGAACTTGAAAAAGAAATGATTTTGAACCTAGGTCAACAATTTGTTCAATCCGGTTTGAAAACCGATGAATGGAATTCAATTATTACCGAAGCTAACTCATTGAATATTGAGGATAAAAATGGAATATTTGG
>CAYPYX010000141.1:0-1012 GCA_964415065.1 uncultured Rhizobium sp. | reverse complement strand
AATCGTTAATTCGAAAAATGGATTCTGTTAATTCTAAAATAGAAAATAATTTTATAAATGACTTTTTCTTTTCACCTATTGATCCATTTGCGGAAAGTGTAAATGAGAACCGAACTTTTCAAGAAATGGAGCTCGAATTAAGCAAACTGAATTTATCTGATGAGTTGCCAAAAGTAAAAATTCCAACCTTGTTGCTTTGGGGGAAATACGATTTTAGGGTTCCTCCAAAATTTGCTTTTGAGGAACTTGAAAAATATGGTTCCACAGATAAGAAATTAATGATATTCAAACGTTCCGCTCATTATGTCCATTTAAATGAACCTGATTTGGTTTATGAGGAATTGTTAGAGTTTATTAATTCGCATCTTTAATCAAACCCGTGTATGGTTTAGGGATGTCAGAACCATTCTCTCGGATCTATTGTGATAAATTGTTGCCAAGATATTCCGGTGTTTGACAATTGAATCATTCTTTTGGGTTTGAATTGCGATTGAAATTTCGCAATTCCGGATATTTTGTCATGGGTCAATTTAACTTCAATACCCATGTATTCAGTTCCTTTTTGAAGAATAAAATCTACTTCAGCATTGGATTCGTTCCAATAGAAAAGTTTCAAATCTGTACCTAAATGGGCAATTAAATGTGCGCCAATCGCTGATTCAACAAATCTACCGAGGCGTTTATTGTCGCTATACACTTCTTCACTACTGAATTCAGATAGTGCCCCCATAATGCTGTTATTCATTACTTGCCATTTAGGACTACTGCTGCGTTTACGAGCAGTATCCATGGCGAATTTGTTTATGCCCATCAACATTCCTGATTCCTCAAGTAGCTTTAAATAATGAGCTAAAGTTGTGGTGTTTTTTGCATCTTGCAATTGTCCCATGATCTTGTTGTAAGATAGTATTTGTCCCGAATATGCCGTTCCAAGCTCAAATAAACTTCGAATTAAAGCGGGCTTTTCAATTTTATTCATGAGTAAAACATATTTAGTTAGAGTAGTTTCAAT
>CAYPYX010000140.1:0-3770 GCA_964415065.1 uncultured Rhizobium sp. | reverse complement strand
GTTAGCTGTTGTACGTGTACATTCGAGGTTTATTGCGATCTGCACGTTAGTTAGTATGTGTTAGCTATTGTACGTGTACATTCGAGGTCTATGGCGATCTGCACGTTAGTTAGTACGTGTTAGCTGTTGTAAGTGTACATTCGAGGTTTATTGGGGTCTGCTATTTTTTACTTGGACATCTATTAGTAGATATGCTATCATTGAAATATATTTGAATGTTCTATGTTGTTAAAAGAAGTTGTTGGGCAAGAAGCGGTAAAAGCAAAGATCTTAGGAAGTGTAAATCAAGGTCGGATTCCACATGCTCAATTGTTTTTGGCAAATCCAGGTGCAGGCGGCCTTCCGTTAGCCTTAGCCTATGCTCAATATATTTCTTGTCCTAATAGAACGGATTCAGATAGTTGTGGGGAATGTAGTTCGTGTAAAAAACATACATCGTTTACACATCCAGATGTTCATTTTAGTTATCCATTTGTTAAAGATAAAGGTGAAGTTGCAACCGAATTGATTGCAGATTGGCGTGCTGCGTTAAAAGCAAATCCATACATGAATTACATGGACTGGATGCAGTTTCTAGGTGCTGAAAAGAAACAAGGAAATATACCTGTAAAAGAAACCAGAGAAATCATCAAGGGACTTTCTTTAAAACCCTATGAATCCGAATATAAGTTTTTGATTTTATGGCTACCCGAGTTTTTGGGGACAGCAGGAAACGTGTTGTTGAAGATTATTGAAGAACCACCTCAAAATACCTTGTTTATTCTAGTTGCGGAAAATTCAGATAAAATATTAGGTACTATTCTTTCGAGAACACAATCAGTTAGAATCCCGCCTATCCAAAAGCCGGAACTGAAGGCATCGTTGATGGCAGTTCACTCCCTCACTGATGAGCAGGCAGAACGAATGGCACAAATTTCTCAGGGTAATTACAGGATTTGTCAGGATTTGTTGGTTGAGGCAGAAAGTCCATACTTTGATTTGTGGAAAAGTTGGATGTCTGCATGTTATTTGGTGAAACTTAATGAGTCTGCTGCTTTAGCTGAGAAGTTTAATTCCATGAGTCGTGAAGAACTAAAAGGATTCTTACAATATGGCTTGGAGTTGTTGAGAGGGATTTTGGTGGTGAAATACGAGAGCAGTTTAAATAACTGGGTAGGAAAAGAGTATGAATTTATTCAGAATTTTAACAAATTGAATATACCTTTTTCGAACTTGCAATCTATTATCAGTCAATTAGAAAACAGTATTTATCTGGTAGAGCGCAATAGTGCAATTAAAATGGTGATGTTGGATTTAAGTTTTTTCATCACAAAAAAAATAAAAAAACAATAATTGGGGCAACCATTGGAATGCGTAATGCATCTTTGGACTGTACGATCCCGTGATGAAGAATTCACATGGCAATAGAAAACCCTACGAACGAGAAAGAGCTAGTGCAAAAATGTCTCCAAGGAGATAAAAAGGCGCAAGAGCAATTTTACTCACGTTATTCTGGGGTAATCTGGAAAATTTGCTTGCGATATTCCCATGACGAAGAATCGGCAAAAGATGTATTTCAAGACACTATGGTACGCGCATTTCAAAAATTAACCGAGTTTCGCTTCGAGGGTTCTTTCGAGGGATGGCTCCGCAGAATTTGTGTGAATCAGTGTTTAGATGCCATCCGAAAAGACAAAACCAAATGGCAGGATTCAATAAACGATAATCACGAGGAAATTGAATCGGAAATGAAAACAGATGACGGAATAGCTACCAAACAGCTTTTCGCACTACTTCAGTCGCTTCCAGTAGGTTATAGAACGGTGTTTAATTTGTATGTTATTGAGGGATATTCTCACGGTGAAATTGCATTGATGATGGGAATTACTGAATCAACTAGTAAAACACAATTGTTCAAAGCAAGAAAATATCTACAGTCTAAATTATCAAAGAATAACTTTTGAAAAATTCAAATAATCATATCGACGAACTTTTTCAGAACGGAATTGAACAGGCTGAAATACAGCCACCTCAAGAGTTGTGGAATCAAGTATCACAGTCTTGGGATCAAATTCTGCAAGCCGATATTCATAGTAATTCACAAACATCTTCTTCTACTACATCTGCAAAAACAAACGGTTCGTCCGTTCAAGGTAGCAGCTTAAAAATGGGTGG
This sequence comes from uncultured Rhizobium sp., assembly GCA_964415065.1. GTDB lineage: Bacteria > Bacteroidota > Bacteroidia > NS11-12g > UBA955 > VMCP01. The sequence goes on along the minus strand of CAYPYX010000140.1, from coordinate 1,616 downwards.
ATTTTCTCAGTGGAGCAGTTTGTCGAAATGGATACTAGGTGTGGTAGGAACTACTGTTGTTGGTGGAGGAATATACTTGGTTGCCGAATTAGCATCCCCCGAAATTCAAATCCAAAAAATAAATTCTACCGCTGTAAAATCAAATCAGCAACCAGAAAGTTCCACAGAATTTAGTAACAGTCAGATAAACAGCCAAGAGTCTACAGATTATTTCAAAGCAACGGGTCAAACTGCAACTACCTCCGAATTTAAATCCAGCAATTCATGTATCGATACGCAATTGACGGTGATTGGATCGAAATTAAATTCCAATAATGATGGGTCACATGTCAAACAAGAACTTACGGGCCCAGTAGATCAGAAAGCGGCGGCAAATCATAAGGATATTTTGCATAATGAGTATTCCAAAGGAATGGAAAGAACTCAGGCATCGGGTGTGAAGGCTTATTTAGAATTAGTACAACGCAATATTCGAGTTGAGCAAATTGAAAATAGAGTTCAAGTCAAGATTGATGGTGTTTCCGGATTGAATGCTGTAATTAAATCAGTAGTAATTGGGAAAGAAAAAATACAGAGTGTGGGTAATTCCAGTTTCGTGCGAGGAGATATGGAAGGATGGGATTTGCCTGATGATGGAAGTAGCTTGGTTTTTGAAAGAAAGTGTTACTTAGAAACAAGTAAAAAATTAAACATACAGATTGCGCTAAAAATTGTTGATGCGGATAAAGTGATGGGGGAAAAAGAATGTGTTGTTGAAAAGAATATAGAATTTCAGCCATGGATTGCAGGTGGAATAGAAATCATTCCTAACGTGTTTACACCCAATGGCGATGGCTTGAATGATGAATATTATGTAAAAGTGAGAGAGCCGAAATCCTTCCAAATGGAAATCAGTAGTGCCGAACGTTCCGACTTAGGAACAGTGTTTTACACGAATTCCATCTTGGAACGTTGGAATGGTAAAAAAGGAGAAATTAATTGTCCGGAAGGTAAATATTGGGTTTCGATACGACGTGTATATGAACGAATCGATAATCAAGGTAAATGGATTACAGCAACAAAAGTGGAACGAATACTTATGGAGTTAAAACGTGATTAATTATGAAAAAGGAAATGTCAAACATCAGGAATTTAATGGGAAATCCGGAATCAAATTTCTTGGCTTTGTCCCCCAAAAAATATAAATTTGAAATTTTACGAGAAAAATATACGAATATGAAAGGAATATCCTTGTTTTTAAAGTCCGCGTTTTTAATGATGCTGACGTTGGTGTTTGGGTCGAAGGCGGCTCAAGCCCAAACGTGTATCATTACCTACGACGGAAATCTTTGCGTAGGCGCTCCAATCACCTTTAAAGGAAATGCTCAGGGTACAACCCACGACTGGACCTTTAACGATGGTGGAACCGATTACACTGCAACGGGTCAAGTTAACGCGATTTATCCGTTTAAATCAGCTGGTAACAAAACGGTTACCTACATCACAACCATCAATGGTTCAAAATGTACAGCAACGTTAAACTTAACTATTAAGGAAAAACCAAAGATTAATTTGACAATTAAAACATTGGATACCCAGTGTTTCGAACAAAACTTATTTTGCTTTATTGACAGTAC
>CAYPYX010000139.1:1958-3845 GCA_964415065.1 uncultured Rhizobium sp. | reverse complement strand
CATCGTCTTCGCCCATTACTACACCCATATCCTCAGTTAACAAGGAATGACCAGGGTAACTCCATGGCAACAACGACAACACCTGAATTAATCCTGGTTCACCATGTGGTTGTACCGAAAAGTCTACAGGATTACGAATGATGACATCAGAGAAATTAGGACATTGCAAAAATCCTTGGGAATTTTCTATAAACACTGAACCAACTTGCTCTACCATTCCATAGAAATTATAAATTTCATTTAATTTATGTTTCTTGTAAAACTCAGATTTAAATACCTCGTTGTTCACAGCCAAGCTTTCTAATTTTTTCCATCCGCCACTGTGAATCAATATAGCTTGTGATAAATCCAACTTCCCTTGTTCAATTTGTTTATAAAGGAATTCCCAAACCATAAATGTGAACCCAAAAATTAGGATTTTTTGTCCATTGTACTTACTTAAAAACTCCATCAACTTAGTGGAGTCCAATTCAAAGTTTTCATCTAAAATATAGGTATGATCTTTACCAAAAATAGATAATCCCATTATCCCAGCACCTCGTGCAGAGAAAGAACTCCGGTTTGAAAAAACAGCTTTGGAGTCGACAATTAACATGGGAAGTCTTTGAGAACCGATCACACCGGTTATGATAGAATTAAGTGCCTTGGTTTGTAATTGGGAGGTTGATTTGTCTAAAACTATTCGGCTTACAGCTTGCCCCGTAGTGCCACTTGAGGTGAGTACTTTGAAAACATTTTCGTCAGAAACACTTTTCAAATAATGATTTTTAAATGCAGAAACGGGTAAAAAAGGAACTTGTTCCAAACTGGTGAATTCGGAACCATTTTTGAATAATAATTGGCTAAATTCTGCATATTCTTTGCTGTTATTCCCGTGAAATTGATGTAACTGGTTTAACCCATTTAACATCAATTCTCGCTTTTCTGTTTTACTTAGTTCGAAAGGTGCTAACCTAAAAATAGTTTCTAAATCTGTCATCAACACTGAATATCACGTTAAATCAAATCTTTTAATTTAATATAGTCAACCTTACCATTGCTTGTTAGCGGATAGCTGAAAATGCTTTTAAATTTTACTTGTGTGGGATGAATCTTATAATCCATTTGTAGTACTTTTTTTAGTGTGTTTTTTTCATCATCAGTCAATATTTCTGTATTACTCTCAAATTGCGATTCTGAATCTAAATTGAATAAACAGAGATACTTATCCTCTACACCAATTGCTTTAAATGAATATTTGGTTTTCTTGTCCAAAAATCGCTCTACTTCATCCAAATTAATTCGATTCCCACTTAATTTAACAATTCTTTTTATCCTTCCCGTAATGAAGTAATAACCATCATTATCCACACGTGCTAAATCACCTGTACGGAGTTCTGATTGGTTCTCCCAAAATTCCAAATCCCTTGGATTTTGAGCGTATCCCCCAAAAATATTAGGTCCCTTGTAAATCAATTCCCCAGAAATATCATCAATCCTAAACTCACCTCCTTTTATAGGAATTCCAATTGAACCGCGTTTAGATTCTAAATACTGAGGTGGTAAATACGACATTCTGGCCGTAGCCTCTGTAGCACCATACATTATAAAAAATTGAGATTGTGAATTAATTGCATACTGTCCAAATTTTTCAATTAGAACCTCACTTAATTTTCCACCAGCTTGAGTAAAATATTTTAATCGATTGAGTTCCCAATTTCGAAATCCAATACGATCTAAAATTTCATAATTGATTGGAACACCTGCAAACGAATTACAATTGTATTTATTATAATCATCCCAAAATTTTCGAGTTAAAAAATCTTCATTAGTAACTAAAATTTTACCTCCGAACATGCAATTACTAAGCAATACCGATAATCCATAAGAATAATTAATGGGCAAGTT
>CAYPYX010000139.1:0-1858 GCA_964415065.1 uncultured Rhizobium sp. | reverse complement strand
CTTCCCGCTGTGGATCTATGATTATATTGGGGAAATATTGATTTTCGAGATTTCTCTTGAATTCTTCAGGAAGTTTTGATGACAATAAAACCAAAGTGGCATCTGACTCCATTGCGCTGAAAAAAGCAGACAAGCATGCTACACTGTTTTCCACATAGACAAACATCAATCCCGATGAATTATCAACTAGGAATATATCTAACAAATCATGGTAGCTAAATTCTTGTTGCTTCGAAGCGTCTATAAAACGCAGGGCGCTATTTGCACGGATAAATTTGGAGACTTTTGACTGACTTGTTTTCAATTAATCACTATTAAATTACCATACCTCCATCCACTCCTATTACCTGTCCAGTTACATATTCAGACAAATTCGATGCGAAATACAGAGCTGTTTTTGCTACGTCCTCAGGAGTTCCCAATCGCTTCATTCCAATAGAATTTAAATTTTTCTCTCTAGAAGCTTCGTCAATCCCGGAGGTCATATCGGTTTGAATAAAACCCGGAGCTATTGCATTGACTCTTATGTTCAAAGGCGCAAATTCTTTGCTCAAGGATTTCGTAAATCCTATAACCGCAGATTTACTGGATGAATATACTGCTTGACCAATGGCACCATTTGTGCCCAGAATTGAAGTTAAATTAATAACAGACCCTTTTCTTAACCGAAGAAAATGTTTCATGATATTCTTGGTTACCCGCATACTCCCTAACACATTTATTTCAAATGTTTTAACATATTCTTCTTCATTAAATAAGTTGAAGGTTTTCGGGGGAAGCATGATACCCGCGTTATTCACCAAAACTTCACATAATACTTTGCGTTCTGTTAAAACTTTAAAGGCAGCATCAACACTTTCTCTATTGGCAATATCCATTTCCAAAAAAATGTGGTTCTCCGGAAACTGCATTTGAGATTTTAAGGAGTCTAAACTTTCCTTTGAGCGAACTCCAAGTACAAGATGAGCACCTTCTTTTTCGAAAAGCAAACTAATAGCTAGCCCTATGCCTCGATTGGCGCCTGTAATCATTATGTATTTTTCTTTTAATAACATTTCAATACTTGGTAAATGTGTAAATTGAAATTTGGTATCTGAAATAATCCCCTAGGTAGAATTGAGTTAATCTCTTTTTATCTATGTGAAAACAGTATGGGTTTTTCCTGTTTAGAAACAACAACTATTTTGATTCTAAACCACTCTGCTTCAGAGAAACAAAGAAGGAATTAAAACTCTACACCGTGTTTGGTCAGAATTTCCTTGGCTTTAGCAACACTTGATAAATCAATCACATCGTCGGTCTCAAGAGAAACATCGAAAGCGCCTTCAATTTCACTTATAAGTACCATGTGTGAAATCGAATCCCATTCTGCTATTCCTTGGTAACTTAATTCATTTGTAACGGCAGAAGCATCGATCATTAAAGCTTCGCAAAAAGCTTGGGTTAATTTTTCAGTATTTGTCATTTGTTGTATATTGTTTATAAGATGAATAAATTTCTAAAGAACTCAAAATTTCAATACAATTCTGATAAAATAATACCAGGAAATATTACTCTTTTTGAAACTTAGAAAATCAACATTCAAATGTAATATCTAATTTTGTGTGACGTGTATTTACAGTTGTCACATTATCTCACATCGAAATTCTCGAGTGAGAATTTCCAATTTTTCCTATCCAATAAAAATTCCACTTGATCGAACGATAAACTCATAGAATCTATCATAAGTGGGAATCGTTGAGGTTGATATTTTGCTGGCAATTTAAATATACCGCCCAACATCCATTCATAATTCCCAATTAACATAACTAATTCTGGGGCATCTGTACTTAGTTGTAAGTGTTTCAACGTTTTTTTA
>CAYPYX010000138.1:0-3857 GCA_964415065.1 uncultured Rhizobium sp. | reverse complement strand
ACAACGAATCGTACTTCAAGCAATTTTTATGTGCTTTTATTGCCGCTGCAGTATCACCAGTAGTTTCATATAAATTGGCTTGAAGTGCATAATTAGAAGCATAAGTGGGATCGCATTTGATGGCTTTTGCAATGGTTTTAATACTCTTGTCAAATTCTGCCGACTCATACTCCATGTATGCCTGTTCTTGCAGTTTCATGCACTTAGGCCTCGATTGTGCCCAAAGCTCATTACCACTGATAATACTCAATACTACTAAAACCCACTTACCCATTTTAATTTATCTAATTCGCTACCCCTAAATTATTTCCATTTAATCGTTTTCAAAACATGCTGAACATCTTTCTCTAAGAATTTAAAAACAGGCATGATCGAGTCCGGCTCAGTTTGTACGTTGAAATACAAGGCACCACGCAAAAAATGTCGAGCGCTATCTGTTACATAAAAATTCAAGTTGCTGGCTGTATTTCCTTCAATGTGAAATATCACACCGTGCAATTGGGGATTGTACATTTCCACCGGATCTTCGATAATATCTTCCGCTTTTTGTAAGTGCTTATTCACCAGAGAACGAGTATCATTCACCATGGAATCGTAATCCGCCCAGTTGGAAAACGGATAATAGGTCATGTGAAGTGTTGCATTTAATTCAGGAAAATCCACATTATACCAATGCTTACCTCGGTTTCTGGCATCCTCAGATATCTTAGCGTATTGGGGGATTTCAAATTCGTAGGGAGAACCTGCAATTACAGCAGCCTTATATACTTTTTCAGGTAGTTCAATTTTGGGAAAAGCATGCGGTTTTGGCACATAATTGTCATCGCCTCCACAGGAAACCATCCCCCAAAAAACAGAAATACCCAAAACTAATTTTAATCGATTCTTCATGATTGTTTCACTATTTATTAGTTCTCATCGGAAGTAAGTTCTTCCCGTTTTTCAGGCAAAATCACCCTCACTTTCTTTACTTTCTTCAAATCCGCTGATTCCACGCGAAATTTCAATCCGTTGATCTCAGCGCTTTCACCTCTTTTGGGGATGCGACCAATTTCTTCCGTAATCAAACCCGCCAAAGAATCCGCGTCATAGTCCTTGTCTGTGAAAAAATCAACCGGCAAATCCATCTCACGTAAAAAGTCAATAACCAGTGTTTTACCGTCAAAAACATATGTATTTTCACCAAATTTTTGATATTCTTCAGAAATTTCGTCAAATTCATCATTTAATTCGCCAAATACTTCTTCGAGCAGATCTTCAAGTGTCACCAATCCCGATGTTCCACCAAACTCATCCACCACAATAACCATGTGCAAACGCTTTTGCTGCAATTCGTTCAATAAATCATCGATGGGCTTATTTTCGGGTACATAATACGGCGGATAAATCAAAGACTGCCAATTATATTCCGCGTGTTCATCCAAATAAGGCAACAACGATTTTACGTTTAAAATACCCAAAATTTCATCGGGCGTTTCTTTATACACCGGCATTCTTGAATACCCGTTTTCACGCACAAAATTCAGCACTTGATGAAAATTCATTTCCGACGAAATTGCCGCCATATCCAAACGCGAACACATGATTTGCTTCACTTGAATGTTCGCCATATTCACTATTCCTTTGAGAATTTCCTTTTCTTGAGCGGCATCGTCTTCATCTGTAGTTAAATCTATAGCTTGTGAAATTTCTTCGGTAGTAATTGTCGGTCCGGTGGATTTAGCGTTCTTTTCCAACAAATAACCCAGTTTCTCCAAAAGGTTTGCGAATGGGCCAACCAACCACACGAAGAATCGCATGGGATGTACTAAAAACTCAGCGGTTCTACGATAATTCCGTGTTGCGTACACTTTGGGCACAACTTCGCCAAATATCAAAATGATCAGAGTTACGAAAATGGTATCAATCAAAAACTTAACTACCGGATACTCCGCGCTATTTAAAATCAAATCGTAAAAAAACAAGGAAGTAATTACAAACGCAATATTAGCTAATGAATTAACCAGCAATATAGTAGCTAATAATTTCTTAGGATTCGACAACAATGTTAAAATAGCTTTGTGCACTGGTTCACCAGAGTCCGATAATTCTTCCAAATCCGAATCTTTGTGTGAAAAAAATGCATTTTCCGCTGATGAACACAGTGCTGATACAATCAAACAGCATAGCATAATCAGTCCAATAAGTAAAATCTGTAATCCTTCTTGAGGACCAATGGGAAGAAAAATCCCGAGTATAGAAGTAGAAATACTACTCAGTTCCGATATATCCATAAATTAAAACTTATTCATCGTCCCCCGAACGAATATCACCCGTGTGACCTGAGTGATCTTGCGACCCAGATCGATCGTCGGAATGAGATCTTGCTGTCAGAAAACTATCCATCATTTGATAACTGATCACTCGAATTTTACGCAATTGACGTTCTTGTCCATCAGGATCCATGTATTTGTCTGTGCGAATTTTACCTTCCACGTACAAAATATTTCCTTTTCGGAAATACTTTTCAGCATTCAATGCTTGCTGATCCCACATTTCCAAATTGTGCCATTCGGTACTTTCCATTCGCTGTCCGTCTTTGGTATATGACTCGCTAGTAGCTAGCGACACATTGGCCACAATTCTACCATTGTCTAGCTTCCGAATAACGGGATCCTTCCCCAAACGCCCCAAAAGAATTACTTTGTTGATCATGTTAAAAAAAATTAAGATGGAATTGCTCGGGTGAATCCAAGCGTACTACGAATTAACGAATTTAAGCAATAACTTATGCAATGGAAGCTGATTTATTTCGTGAATGTTGGTAATTTTTAATTTTTCGGGGGATGTTAAATCTGCCCCGATCACTTCCTGATTATTGAAAATCATAGAGATGCTATCACATAAACCTTGGTAACACTCTAATACATCCTTAGACACATGCGTTGGAATTTTCACTTGCCAAAACACCGCCGTGATAAGTCGATGGCTCAATTTATGCTCAAATTCATGGCATGTCCAAGTAAAACCAAGTTTCTCGAATAAATCTTCCAACGATGAAATGAGAGCTGACGTTTTCATTTTGGGCTGTTTCTCTAAGCCTTGTAGTACGGGAAACTCATACAACCCTCCCCAAATTCCATGGCTTGGTCGCTGGTATAAAAGCGTTTCACCTCGGTGTTCCAAGTAAAAGTAATCGAGACGTACATGTTGCACCTTGGTTTTGGCAGCAGCTATGGGTAATACGTGCGTCTTTTTTTGAAGAAACGCTGAACATTCTGTTTGTAAAGGACAATTTTCACAGTCTGGCTGAGTGGGTTTACACACAGTTGCACCCAATTCAATCATTGCTTGATTGAAATTTCCAGGTTGATCGTGGGGAATAAATTCCGTAAGAAGAGATTTTGTTTGTTTTAGGAATGTGGGGTTATCGATGGGCAATTCAATCCCCCAAAAACGAGAACTCACCCTTTTCACGTTTCCATCAACCGCAGCATGGGGCAAATTGTATGCAAAAGAAGCGATTGCTGAAGCCGTATAATCTCCCACTCCAGGTAGTTCCATTATGGATTCAAATGTATCTGGAAACTGTCCGTTGTGGACTTCACATACCCATTTTGCGGCTTTATGGAGGTTCCTAGCCCGCGCATAGTAGCCCAAACCTTGCCAAGTTTTCAACACTTGTTCTTCAGGTGCTTGCGCTAAGTCGTTAATTTTGGGATACTTATCGATAAAGTCAAAATAGTACTGCATCCCTTGATCCACGCGAGTTTGCTGTAAAATAATCTCTGAAATCCATATAAAGTACGGATTTTTTGTTTCACGCCAAGGCAATTTTCTATAATTTTCTGCATACCACGTCAATAACTTTGGGATAA
>CAYPYX010000137.1:0-3985 GCA_964415065.1 uncultured Rhizobium sp. | reverse complement strand
CATCGTCTTCGCCCATTACTACACCCATATCCTCAGTTAACAAGGAATGACCAGGATAACTCCATGGTAATAACGACAGCACTTGAATCAATCCCGGTTCACCATGTGGTTGAATGGAGAAATCGATTGGGTTTCGAATTATTACGTCCGAAAAATTAGGACAATGTAAAAATCCTTGCGAGTTTTCTATAAATACTGAACCTACCTGCTCTACCATTCCATAGAAATTATAAATTTCTTTTAATCTATGCTTATCGTAAAACTCAGATTTAAATACTTCATTGTTCACAGCCATACTTTCTAATTTTTTCCATCCTCCGCTGTGAATTAAAATGGCTTGAGATAAATCCAATTTTCCTTTTTCAACTTGTTTGTAAAGGAATTCCCAAACCATAAATGTGAATCCAAAAATTAAGATTTTTTGTCCATTGTATTTACCCAGAAACTCCATCAACTTGGTTGAATCCAGTTCAAAGTTTTCATCTAAAATATACGTATGATCCTTCCCGAAAATAGATAATCCCATTATCCCAGCACCTCTGGCCGAAAAAGAACTCCGATTAGAAAAAACAGCTTTAGAATCTACAATTAACATCGGTAATCTTTGAGAACCAATAACGCCGGTAATAATAGAATTCAGTGCTTTCGTTTGTAATTGGGACGTTGCTTTGTCTAAAACTATTCGGCTTACAGCTTGCCCAGTAGTACCACTTGAGGTGAGCACTTTAAAAACATTTTCGTCAGAAACACTTTTTAAATAATGATTCTTGAAAGCTGAAACCGGTAAAAAAGGAACTTGTTCTAAGCGAGTGAATTCTGAATTATTTTCGAATAATAATCCACTGAATTCTGCATATTCTTTACTATTGTTTCCGTGAAATTGATGCAACCGGTTTAACCCATTCAACATCAATTCTCGTTTTTCTGTTTTACCGAGTTCGAAAGGAGCTAATCTAAAAATAGTTTCTAAATCTGTCATTAACACTAAATATCACTTTAAATCAAATCTTTTAATTTCGTATAGTCAACTTTACCATTGCTAGTTAATGGATAGCTTTCAAGACTTTTAAATTTCACTTGCGTAGGATGAATCTTATAATCCATCTGAAGCACTTTTTTTATGGTGTTTTTTTCTTCGTTAGACAACATTTCTGCATTGCTTTCAGAATGTGAATCTAAATAAAATAAGCATAGGTGTTTATCCTCAATACCAATTGCTTTAAATGAATGATTGGTTTTATTGTCTAAGAAACGCTCAACTTCATCTAAATTAATTCGATTACCACTTAATTTTACGATTCTCTTTATCCTTCCGGTAATGTAATAATAACCTTCACTATCTACTCGAGCTAAATCACCCGTCAGAAGTTCCGATTGGTTTTCCCAAAATTCCAAATCACCGAGATTTTGAGCATATCCCCCAAAAACATTAGGCCCTTTATAAATCAATTCTCCCGTGAAGCTATCAATCCTAAATTCACCACCTTTTATTGGAATTCCTATTGAACCGCGTTTGGATTCTAAATACTGTGGCGGCAAAAACGACATTCTTGCGGTGGCCTCTGTCGCACCGTACATAATATAAAACTGAGCCTTGGATTGGCCAGCATACTCTTCAAATTTTTCAATTAATCCCTCACTCAACTTGCCACCTGCTTGAGTGAAATATTTCAATCGTTTTAGTTCCCAATTCCGAAATCCAATCCGATCTAAAATTTCATAATTTATAGGTACACCCGCAAATGAATTACAATTAAATTTGTTGTAATCTTCCCAAAATTTTCGGGTTAAAAAATCTTCCTTGGTAACTAAAATTTTACCCCCAAACATGCAATTACTAAGCAATACAGATAAACCGTAGGAATAATTAATGGGTAAATTCAGAGGTGCTACATCCTCAGAGGAAATTGGCAAATAATGAGCAATGGATTCTGAATTTGAGATCAAATTCATCTCTGATAATTTCACTAATTTAGGAGAACCCGTTGTTCCTGAAGTAGATAACAGAACCTTAATTTCAGGAGCAATTTTAGTCTCAGTAATAAATCCCATATTACCCTCATGTTGCCAAAAAGAATTTAAACCCCATGCTCCGTGCTCTAATCTTCTAAATTCATAATTATCAATTACTTCCCTTTGAGGATCTATGATTGCATTTGGTAAATATTGTGTTTCAAGATTTCTCTTAAATTCTAAAGGGAGCTTGGAGGACAACAAAACTACTGTTGCCTTTGACTCCATTGCGCTAAAAAATGCTGCTAAGCAATCAATGCTGTTTTCGACATACAAAAACAATAATCCGAATGATTTGTCAATCACGAACGCTTCTAACAAATCACTGTATTTAAATTCCTGATTATTAGAAGCATCAATAAAATTCAGTGCGCTATTTGCACGAATAAAATCGGAAACTTTTGATGGATCTGTTTTCAACTTAATACCATTAAATTACCATACCACCATCAACTCCAACCACTTGTCCAGTAACGTATTCAGACAAATGTGAAGCGAAATAAAGTGCTGTATTGGCTACATCCTCAGGAGTTCCCAAGCGTTTCATTCCTATTGAATTTAAATTCTTTTCTCTTGAAGCTTCATCCATCCCTGAGGTCATATCAGTTTGAATAAACCCAGGAGCAATGGCGTTAACACGAATATTCAAAGGCGCAAATTCTTTACTCAACGATTTTGTAAATCCGATTATTGCAGATTTACTTGATGAATAAACTGCTTGACCAATTGCACCATTTGTGCCTAAAATTGAAGTTAAATTTATTACTGATCCTTTCCTCAACCGAAGAAAATGTTTCATGATATTCTTGGTCACTCGCATACTTCCTAAAACATTAATTTCAAATGTTTTAACATATTCCTCTTCATTAAATAAGTTGAATGTTTTCGGGGGAAGCATGATTCCTGCGTTGTTGACTAAAACTTCACAAATTACTTTACGCTCTGCTAAAATTTTAAATGCCGCATCCACACTCTCTTTATTCGAAATGTCCATTTCCAAAAACATATGTTTTTCGGGAAAATGCATTTTTATCTTCAAAGAATCAATACCCTCAGCAGAACGTACACCCAGAACTAAACTAGCGCCTTCTTTTTCGAAGAGTAAACTAATTGCTAATCCAATACCCCGATTTGCCCCGGTAATTAATATGCATTTGTCTTTTAATAACATGTCGATTCTCAGTAAATCTTTAAATTAAACTAATTGAAATTGAAATAATAACTCGATTGTATTTCCTTTAAACCTTCAAATCCGATATCTATCCGGTTACAAGTTTGAGCTTTTCTCGGGTAAAAAGTGCTTAATGGATTATAGATAGTTTGAGCTAAACACAAAGTGAATTAAAACTCTACACCGTGTTTGGTAAGAATTTCCTTTGCTTTAGCAACACTCGATAAATCTATTACATCGTCTGTTTCAAGAGAAACATCAAATGCGCCTTCAATTTCACTAATTAGAACCATGTGTGAAATAGAGTCCCATTCAGCAATTCCTTGGTAGCTTAATTCATTTGTAACAGCTGTTGCATCGATCATTAAAGCTTCACAAAAAGCTTGAGTTAATTTTTCAGTATTTGTCATTTGTAGTTTTTAATTTTAAAGATATATAAATTTTAAAGTACTCGATTCTTCAATAAAATGCTGAAATAATCATGTTGGTTTGCACCATTCCTTTTTACACATTTGAAAAGGAATTCAAATGTAATGCCTAATTCTATGTGAAGCATATTTAAAGTTGTCACATTATCTCACATCAAAATTCTCGAGTGAAAATTTCCAATTTTTCCTTTCTAATAGGAATTCTGTTTGCTCCTTCGTCAAACTCATCGCATCAATCATTAATGGAAAATGTTGAGGCTGATACTTCAAAGGCAACTTGAATAAACCGCCCAACATCCATTCATAATTCCCAATTAGCATAACTAATTCTGGGGCATCTGTACTTAGTTGTAAGTGTTTCAACGTTTTTTTA
>CAYPYX010000136.1:0-3999 GCA_964415065.1 uncultured Rhizobium sp. | reverse complement strand
AAAGACACCGTTTTTAAAGGTGGTACAGCACTATCCAAATGTTATACTATGATAGAACGTTTTTCAGAGGATATTGATTTGGTAGTATTGAGACGAGAAGGAGAGTCAAACAATAGGTTAACTAAAAAAATAAGAACGATTAGTGAGGTTGTAAATGCTGTTTTACCCGAAGTAAATATCGATGGTCTGACACAGAAAATGGGAATGAATAGAAAAACGGCACACAATTACAACAAAGAATTTAAAGGTGATTACGAGCAAGTGAGAGATGCAATTGTTGTTGAAGCAACTTGGTTAGGATATTTCGAACCATACACTACCAAAAACATCGTTTCATTTCTTGGTCAAATGATGCTTGACAATAATCAATCAGAAATTGCTAAAGAAAATGGACTACTTCCTTTTGACCTATTGGTATTAGAACCCACAAGAACCATTTGTGAAAAAATAATGAGCTTAGTTCGTTTTTCTTATGGCGAGGACCCAATAGATGATTTAAAGAAAAAAGTACGACACACCTACGATTTACATCAGTTACTTAAACAAGAGAAATTCTTTAATTTTTTTCAATCAACGACTTTTGATGAAATGCTCTTAAAAGTAGCCAATGATGATGTCGCCAGTTTTAAAAGCAGTAATCAATGGCTTGTCTATCATCCAAATGAGGCACTTATATTCAACGACTTGGATAATGTGTGGAACGAGTTGAAAACGATTTACAGCGGTGACTTTAAAAATTTGGTGTACGGAGAATTCCCCAAAGAAGAAGCGATTTTGAAAACATTGAAAATGATTCAAGAAAGATTAAAAGCAATTAATTGGACAATAAAAATTGAACCCAAGGAATGAAATTCACCGAAGAAAAATTAGAAAGTGCATTTATCGAATTGATGGAGAAACAAGGCTTTCCTCATCATTTAGGTGTTGCGATTTCTCGTAAGCCCGAGGAAGTTTTAATTGAAGAAGATTTAAAAGACTTTCTATTAACGCAATACGAAAACGATGGAATAACAGTGAATGAGATAAATTCCATTATTCTTCAACTCAAATCACTTTCATCTTCTGATCTGTATGAGAGCAACAAGACTTTTTCGAAAATGCTTTCTGACGGTTTTATCCTCAAAAGAGAAGACCGCAACCAAAAAGATATTTACATACAATTAATTGATTTTTCTGGGTTAAACAATCAGAGACAACCTCAAGACGATCAATTAATATCCATCTCTGCTGATCCCGAATTAAATTACGGAAACGATAATAACATTTATAAATTCGTCAACCAACTGGAAATTTTCGGAAACGAAAAAAGAATCCCAGATGGAATTGTTTACATCAATGGTTTGCCACTCGTTGTTTTTGAATTTAAAAGTGCCATTAGAGAGGATGCTACCATTCATGACGCGTTCAAACAACTAACCGTTCGTTACCGAAGAGACATCCCCGAAATATTCAAATACAATGTTTTCTGCGTAATCAGCGATGGAATCAACAATAAAGCGGGTTCCTTCTTCGCACCGTATGATTTTTTCTACGCTTGGAGACGTTTAGAAGGTAGTGCCAAAGATGTTGACGGAATTGATAGCATGTTTACGCTGATTCAAGGCATGTTTAACCAAAATCGTCTGCGTGATATTATTCGAAACTTTGTTTTTATCCCTGATTCCTCAAAAAAAGATGAAAAGATAGTTTGTCGCTATCCCCAATACTATGCAGCAAGAGCGCTTTACGAAAGCATCAAAGTGGCTCAAAAGCCGGAGGGAAATGGTAAAGGAGGGACGTATTTCGGTGCTACTGGATGTGGAAAGAGCTACACTATGCTTTATCTCACGCGTTTATTGATGCGCAGCGAGCATTTTGAAAGTCCTACAATTGTTTTGATTACCGATCGTACGGATTTAGATGATCAGCTGTCAGCGCAATTTGTAAATGCAAAATCTTTCATCGGGGATAATACCGTTGAAAGTGTGGAAAGTCGTGCTGATTTGAGAGCGAAGTTACAGGGAAGGTCAAGTGGAGGTGTTTTTCTAACCACGATTCACAAATTCACGGAAGATACTCAACTGCTTACTGAGCGAACCAATGTAATATGTATTTCGGACGAAGCACACCGAAGTCAGGTGAACCTGGATCAAAAAGTTAAAATCACCAAGAACGGTGTAACCAAGACCTATGGCTTCGCCAAATATTTACACGATTCATTGCCCAATGCCACATTTGTTGGTTTTACGGGAACGCCTATTGATGCGACCATGGATGTTTTTGGTAATGTGGTGGATGCTTACACAATGACGGAATCGGTTAAAGATGAAATCACAGTAAGAATTGTTTATGAAGGTAGGGCGGCAAAAGTGATCTTGAATAATTCCAAACTCAAGGAAATAGAAGAGTATTATGCTAGATGTGCGGAAATCGGCAGTAATGAGAACCAAATTGAGCAAAGCAAAAAGGAAATGGCACAGATGTATGCCATTATCGGTGATCCACAGCGTTTGAGGGATGTCGCCAATGATTTTGTGAATCATTACGAACAGCGTGTATCTGAAGGTTCTTCCGTCAAAGGAAAGGCCATGATTGTTTGCAGTACTCGGGAGATTGCATACGAACTATACAAAAACATCATTGAACTTCGACCAATATGGAATGAAAAAAGAAAAGCGGAAGAAGGTGCAGAATTAAGTGATAAAGACAATAGAGAGCTCATTTCCATAGAACGAATTAAACTGATTGCTACGCGAGGGCAGGATGATGCGGAAGAATTGTATAACCTCTTGGGAACGAAGGAATACAGAAAAGAGCTGGACCGACAGTTTAAAAATGAAAAGTCCAATTTCAAAATTGCTATTGTGGTGGATATGTGGCTAACCGGATTTGATGTTCCATTTTTAGATACAATTTACATCGACAAACCCATTCAAAGACATAATTTGATTCAAACTATTTCCCGTGTTAATCGAAAATTCGAAGGCAAGCACAAGGGATTGGTGGTAGATTACATTGGAATTAAAAATCAAATGAATCTTGCGTTGAAGCAATACAGTGAAGGGGATAAGGATAATTTTGAAGATATTGCGGAATCGCTTGTTATTGTTAAGAATCATCTTGATTTGTTGGGGAAGCGTTTTCACACATTTGATGGTTCTAAATATTTTAAAGGAAGTACGATTGAGCAACTAAATTGCTTGAATCAAGCCGCGGAATATGTCCAACAAACCAAAGAATTCGAAACTCGTTTCATGGGATTGGTGAAGCGGTTGAAAGCGGCCTATGATATTTGTGTGGGAAGTGAACAATTAACACAAGAGGAAAGAGATTACACGCATTTTTACTTGGCTATTCGTTCGATTGTGTTCAAACTTACTAAGGGAAATGCTCCTGATACGGCTCAAATGAATGCAAAGGTAAGGGAGATGATTAAGGATGCATTGCAAAGTGAAGGTGTGCAGGAGATTTTCAAGTTAGGCGACGAGAACGAAACAGAGCAAGATATATTTGACGAGGATTACTTAGCTAAAATTGATAAGATTAAGCTTCCCAATACCAAAATCAAATTGCTTCAACAACTACTGGCAAAGGTGATTGGTGAGATTAAGAAGGTGAATCGCGTTAAAGGAATTGACTTCACCAAAAAGATGGAGGCATTGGTTGAGCGATATAATAATCGAGATGTCAATGATATTCTCAGAAGTGAAGTGTACGAAGAAATGGCGGAAGCCTTGACGAATATGATTTGGGAAGTGCATCGAGAATTTAGTGCTGGAGATGAACTCGGGATAAATTTTGAAGAAAAGGCATTTTACGATATTCTGAGGGAGCTATGTATTAAATACGATTTCAAGTATCCCAAAGAAAAAATGATCGAGTTGGCCAAGGCGGTGCGAGATTTAGTGGATGGGCAGGCTAAATTCCCAGATTGGAACAAAAGAGATGATATTAAATCTACTTTAAAGGTAGGGTTGATTCTTTTATTGGACGACTACGATTATCCCCCCGTTGAACGGG
>CAYPYX010000135.1:0-4049 GCA_964415065.1 uncultured Rhizobium sp. | reverse complement strand
CGCTTTTTTCAGCGAATTCTTGCATTAAACGGGTTTTACGTTCCGCTTTTTCCTCGTCATTCTGGGCTGTTTTCTCAATTTCAGCCATCACTTGACCAACTTCGGGTAGTACGAAGAAATTAGGATCTTCACCTTGTTGCGTAATTAATTCAATACCTTTTTCTGTTAAGTCAACAGAATTACTTTTTTCATCGATTGTGAAAAACAAAGGAGCGTCTGCTTTAGGCATCTCTTTTTGTTGATCTTGCAAATAGTAATTTTCTGTTTTGGTCAACAAAGTTCTCATGCCCGGTTCTCCCAAGAATTTTATCAATGCTTTATTCTTTGGAAGTGCGCGATGTGCGCGGAATAGAGCTAATCCACCTTCACCTTCTTTTGGGCCAGTATTGCCTTCAGCAATTAATTTTCTTGCTTCCGAAAAACTTTGATTGAATAACTTTTTCTGGAACTCAACCAATTGTGAAATTCGGGGTTTTAGTACATCAAATTGTTGAATATCACCTTTAGGGGTAGGACCACTAATAATTAAAGGTGTTCTGGCATCGTCGATTAACACCGAATCCACCTCGTCAATAATCGCATAATGGTGGGTGTGTTGAACCAATTCATTGGGTTCATGCACCATGTTATCTCTCAAATAGTCAAATCCAAACTCATTGTTGGTACCATAAGTAATGTCCGCCAAATAGGCATTTCTGCGATCTTCGGAATTGGGACGGTGGTATTCCAAACAGTCAACCGTTAATCCCAAAAAGTTAAATATAGGAGCATTCCATTCCGCATCTCGTCGTGCCAAATAGTCATTCACGGTTACCATGTGAACACCTCTTCCTGCCAATGCATTCAAGTAAGCGGGTAGGGTAGATACTAAAGTTTTACCTTCACCGGTTGACATCTCAGCGATATTGCCATCGTGCAAAGCGTAACCACCAATCAACTGAACATCGTAGTGCACCATGTTCCATTTGATTTTTCCACCAGCGGCCATCCATTCATTCGCGTAATGAACTTCATTGCCGCTGATAGTGATATGGGGTTTTTCGGTAGCTAGATTACGATCTAAATCGGTTGCCGTTGCAATTACGGTTTCATTTTGGGTGAAACGACGAGCGGTTTCTTTCACTACTGCAAACGCTTCGGGCAGTAATTCTTTTAGTATTTCTTCGAGTTTCGCGTTGCGATCCTTTTGAAGTTCATCGATTTCGTTGAAAATAGCCTCTTTTTCTTCAACTGAATCCGCATCCAATTGATGAATCGCGTCTTCTTTGGAACGGATAGTTTCATCAATTTCCGAAACATATTCAGCGATTCTCAACTTAAATTCAGCCGTTTTGGAGCGTAATTCATCGTTAGAGAGCGTTTGATATGACTCAAAGTATTGGTTGATTTTTTCAACCACAGGCATGATTTCTTTTAGAGATTTCTCTTGGGCATTTCCCCCGAAGATCTTAGCGATTCCGCCAATAATATTTCCAAACATAATTAAAGGTTGCGAATTTACGATATTTTTAACTGCATTAAAAGGAGATCAACGTTGCTTTTAATGAGTTAGTCGGATTTTGTTGATTTTTTAAACACTTTTAAGAATGATTTGTTAAACAATGCATCTATGAATTTTTCTAACCTTATCGGATTGATTTTATTTTTCGGAGGATGGTATAGCGCTAACGGCCAAACCATTGTTATTCAAGGAAACGTAATTGATGAAAGTACCCGAAAGCCCATCCCCAATGCGAAGATAACCATTGAAAAAACGGATTTTAAGTCCACCACTTCTACAGATGGTTTGTTTTCCATTCAAATCAAAGAACCTGGATTTTATGTAGTTAACGCAGAAGCAGAAGGGTACAAAGAAGCACGCAGTTTCGAACAATTATTTACTTACGACAAACAAGCACCTATTACCATTGAAATGGAAAGTTTAGTGGATAAAATTGGAGAAGTAAACATCAAACGCTCTTCTTTGCAAAAAAGAAATGTTGAATCGCCTTTATCGGCTCAGGAATTATCCATCCGTGAAATTGAAAGAAATCCTGGTGGGAATCGTGATATCTTTAAGATCATTCAATCCTTACCTGGTGTAATCACTGTTCCCAGCTTTAGAAATGATATTGTAATTCGAGGGGGTTCTCCTGCGGAAAATAAATTCTATTTAGACGGTATTGAAATTCCCGTTATTAATCATTTTCAAACTCAAGGAGCTTCAGGTGGGCCAGTTGGGTTGCTGAATGTAAACTTCATCAAAAGTGTCAATTTTTATACGGGTGCCTTTCCTGTGAATTATTCAAATGGGTTAAGTGCCATTGGAGATTTTCAACAAATTGAGGGGAATAAGCAAAAAAGCAAATTTCGTTTCACTTTGGGAAGCAGTGATTTAGGATTTACAGCTGATGGTCCCTTGGGAAAAAAGAAAAAAGTAACCTATATCTTTTCAGCTCGTCAAAGTTATTTACAAGGACTTTTCACTCTATTGAAATTGCCCTTTTTACCGAATTTTATCGATTATCAAGGCAAAGTTTCCATCGATCTTAAAGGCAAAGACAATCTTACATTTATAACCGTAGGTGCATTCGACTTTTTCCGATTGAATACCAAAGTAAACGACGGTTTAACCGACTCAGCAAGGTTAAAAAATAACCGGTATATTTTGGGTAACATTCCTTATTTCTCTCAGTGGAATTATACTTTCGGATCCATCTATACACATTACGGCAGAAGTACAAAAACTCAGGTATTTTTATCGAGAAATATGTTGTATAACGAATCCAATAAATACAAAAACAACGATGAATCAGACCCAAATAATCGTATATTAAACTATATAAGTACGGAAGAAGAAAATAAGTTTCGTGTAGAGCATACCGGAAAATTAGATCGTTGGAAATGGATGTTGGGCGCTGGTTCAGAATTTGCTCAATACGGAATTGATAATGAATTTAAAGTTATTTCACCCGCGGGTATCCGAAATGTAGCGTTTAATAACAACTTGGATTTGTTTAAATACAACGCCTTTGCACGAATTTCAGGAAATGTGTTTTCGAACACAGCACTTTCTGCTTCGTTACGTTTTGATGGTAATAATTATAACGCTGAAATGTCCAATCCTTTGAATCAACCCACTTTTGCATTGGCCACTTCTACTCAATTGACCAAAAGGTTGTTTTTCAATACGAATCTTGGACAATACCACCAATTACCCACATATAGTATTTTAGGCTACCGCGAGTCTAACGTCCTCCAAAACAAAGAAAGAACTTCCTACATTCGAAATCAAATGGTTTCTGCAGGATTTCAGTACAACCAAGGAGTAGAAACGAAGATAACTTGGGAAGGATTTTACAAACAGTACAGCCGATATCCATTTACTTTAAACGATAGTATTAGTTTGGCGAATTTAGGAGCTGACTTTGCTGCGTTGGGAAATGAACCTATTGCATCTGTGGGCGAGGGAAGGGCATTTGGTACGGAATTTCTGGTTCAAAGAAGATCCAGAAACGGATTGTATGGAATATTGAGTTACACACTTTCTTGGTCGCAATTTGAAGATAAAAATGGTGAATATGTGGCTAGTTCATGGGATAGTCGACATAATTTAAGTCTTACTGCGGGCAAAAAATTAAAGAAAAACTGGGAAATAGGAGCTAAATGGAGATTTGTAACGGGTCGTCCATTTACACCGGTGGATGTAGATAGAAGTATGAACAAGGCTTATTGGGATATTCGCGGGGTAGCATTGCCCAATTATAATTTGTTGAATACTGGTAGAGTGGGTAATTTCAATCAGTTTGATATTCGGGTGGATAAGGTGTGGTATCGTCCGAAATGGTCGTTGAATTTATATATTGATATTCAGAATTTCTTCAACGCTAAATACTACGGACCTGAAACGTTGATTGCCGCACAAAATGCAGATGGAAGTTTGATTACGGATCCGAACAATTCTCAAAAGTATTTACCTGACTTTTTGATTAATGAGGGTGGAACTGTGTTACCAACCATTGGTATAATTTTGGATTTCTAATTTTTTTGTTTTGGGGATGTTTGTATCG
>CAYPYX010000134.1:1148-4070 GCA_964415065.1 uncultured Rhizobium sp. | reverse complement strand
CATGTGTATGGATGATGCCGGAAGTGTTTATATCGGAACTACATCCGGAATACAAATTTCACCTTCCCACCATCCAAAAAACGAATATATAACTAAAACGGTGGGCAGAGCGCAGGTCTGGTCCGTAATTCACTTTAAAGATTGGTTGTATATCGGTACTTTTGATTCGGGATTGTATATTTTTAATCGTAGTTCAGGAAGTCTTTATAAGCGTTACAACGAAAAAGAAGTACCGGGAATCAGAAGAATTCGTATTTTACAAAATAAAATTGTAGGAATCTACAGTGAAGGAGCGTTTGAGATCCGTAGCTTGAATTTATACAAGACCTTCGATTCGCCCAAAGAAAATGGGAAAACCATTCTGCCCATCGATATTTTCACCTGGAAAAATAAAATCTGCGTTGCTCATTATACCACATCGAAAAACATATACGTTTGGGACAATCCCAAACAATGGATTCCGGCGTCCACCTATTTTCTTCCTCAGGCCATTATGCAAGGTAGTCATCACAATATGGTTTACCTTGAGGCCAACAAACAGTTATACATAGGAAACGACAAAAATGGATATACCGTTGTAAATCAAAACAATACCGTTGAAGAATATACATTTAAACTCAATTTACCCAAACAATGGTTACAAACCTGGGATATTGTTGCAGAGAACGATGTTGTTTATATTGGCGTTGGGAATCATTTGAATTTTAACAATGGGTTTATTTGGAAACATCAACCTAATACTGCTAGTAATACCTCCATCAAAAAAGAAATTTCCATTACTTCGGATGAATTTATACACTACCCTATTTGCCTTACCATCGATCCAAGAAATAAAGGAATATGGTACGGTTCATTACTTGATGGTGCCTATTTTCTGAAAGATTATAAACATTGGATAACTTCCCCGTCGGAATTTATCGGATTAACCAAAACTCAAAATTTCACCTTTACTTGGTCCAAATCGAGCTTGCATATTTATCGCAATTCTACTAAACAGTGGAAAACCAGGTTATCAGAAGGATGCACAAAAAACATAGTTGAATTTGGAGGACAAATTTTTGTCCAAACCGATATGGGAATCTTCCAATTGGACGAAACAGGTAAAACAAAAAAACAAATCTATAGTGGCAATTCAGAGCATCTCTTCCAATTAAATGGGCATATTTATTGGTCTTTGTATTTTGGAGGAATTCAAGGTTTTGATCCCAAAAATCAAAAAAATATCTCCACTGATTTTCCCAATTTAAAATCCATCGTAAGCTTAAATTCCAACGGTGATATGGCCGTGGCGCTAACTGCCAGTCAACGGGTATACCTGTTAAAAAACAAGGAAGCTACCCTAATTTCTGGGATTTTCCCAAACAATTTAAGTAATGTGAAAATCCATTTTTACGGCAATATGTTGGTCATCCAAGAATCGAAGAAACTCTCGTTTTATTCGTTTTCCGAAAATAGTTCACGCGTTACTCTTCAAAACTCCATCTACCTCAATCAAATTGCACTTGAACCCATCAACTGGATTTCGTCTAACCATCACGGTCTTTGGTTGGGAATGAACAATACATTGGTCCAAATTGGAATCAATCAACAATTTCCTCAATTGAACTTAATTTCTGAATACTATCTCGGTCAGAATAAACAAAACAACATCTATGAAGAAAAGAACTTGATGCATGTTACCAATGAAGCGTGCTATCGCAAGTCCGGAAGTTTCGTGGAGATTCATCCTTTTGAAACGCAAAAAGCATTGGGAAATAATTCCGATTGGCAAACTGAATACGGCAATTTTACTGTTTTTAAAGAGGATCTATTGCCGTCGGTGCGCGAAGGTCAAAATTTCAAATTGCAGTTTACGTCTTCCGATTACATTTTTCAGAATAATGGTTATTTACTCACCATTTATTGCACGACCGATACATTGCAGGAATTCCGATTACACCATATAAATAAAGAGTTCTGGATCAACGATTTGATTCAAGGAGAATATCAACTCGATTTGATTTCAACCGGAAAGAAAATGGCATTGCCATTAATTGTTAGTCGACGATTACTTTTGAACAATTTATTCTGGCTTCTTCTCATATTGATTGTCTTTATGGGAATTTACATCATCTATTTATCCCAACAAGAAAAGTATTCATTACAGCAAAGATTGATTGGTTTAGAATTGGCAACCCTCAAATCCAACTTAAATCCTCATTTCATTTTCAATATGATGAATTTGGTGCAATCCATGATTGTTCGTTCAGAACAAAAAAGGGCATTAAAAGCCATCAGTGAATTGGCCAAAATTAACCGGCTCTTTTTGGAAACATCCAATAAAGAACTGATTACGTTAGCCGAAGAAATAGACTTTGCAAAGAAATACATGTCGTTGGAACAAATGCGTTTCGAAGACGATAAACAATTCGCATTTAAAATTAATATCGAACCCAATATTGAATTAAATACCTGGTTGTTGCCACCCCTAATTGTACAACCTTTATTAGAAAACTCCCTCAAACATGGAGTTCTATTAGCCAAAAACAACCCCGTAATGGGGATCACCATCAGTTTATCGAATCCATTTACCTTAAATATCTTAATTTATAATTCCCTTCCTGAAGGCAATCATCGCAAATCCGATGGAACAAACATGGGAATTCACTTGGTTTCTGAACGATTAAAATGGGTCAACGAAAAATACAATGAAATACAAACCATGAAAATGGATGTTTTACCTAAAATGAACAATGAATTTCAAGTATTAATTACCATAACTAAAAAAGATGCTTCATGGCTGGAAAGTTTATAATTCCGTCCAAGATGACATTCGATTTAATGCGAAATGCGATAAACGAACTCGTTTTCTCTCAATTTATCGGGAATTTTCTCGATGTATCCGGGGAACTCGATGGGGTTTTCCTTTGCGTTGTACACCCC
>CAYPYX010000134.1:0-1138 GCA_964415065.1 uncultured Rhizobium sp. | reverse complement strand
TTTTCGATGTATCCGGGGAATTGTTCGTTAACTTCAAACAATAATTTACTCCTTTTTACGTTCCTAACGATTCGTGGTAAATGCTCTATTCGCAAAAGTAAATCGATTTCTTTTTCTGAATAAACACCGTCGGTTAATCTACGTAATTCAGGAAAATCGATATCCGTATTATCCAATTCTCCATAATATTGAACGAGCTTGCGAGTCATTCCTCGTGAATTTCGATAATAGTGAATTCCAAAAATCATCCAAGAAATGATTAAAGCAAAAACGCCAAACCATTCCCACAAAAAATCAGAATCATTTAACTTTTCATTTTGGGGAATTTCATAATTTCTAATTTCCCGTACATTCCATTCAGGATTGCAATACAACTTAATGTATTCAGGGATGGAAATAATCCGCTCATTCCTTTGACGGTCAATAACCATTATTTCATTTCCCATCAAAAAGCTCATGATTGAATCTTGGTAAGAATGGTACTTTTTATCAATACCATTATACAGGGATGGACCCGAAAAGCTGTAATAAAGAATGCCCGAAACTTTGTCGAAAATTCGTTCAACACCGCCCAAACTTCCAAACACCGAATACCTACTTCGCTGATCATTCAAAGATTGAGTGTAAAGAGTAGCACGAATGGGTGATTTGGTTTTGCGTTGTTCCGATTTCCATGTTTTCAAATCAATCCAAAACACACTGTAGTCTAATTTAGGATCTTTAAACGTCTGAGTAGAGCCTGTTTCACGCACACCAAACAAAAACAATGTGTCTCCAAATAGCAACGTGGCCCCTGGAGAAGGCAATGGCAATGGCCCCGAAATATGCACCAAATCCCATTCTCTACTCGTTCTATTAAATCGAATCACCTTACAATGGGAAATCCAGAATCCATATCCCCCGATAGCATAAATTTCATTGTTATATACAAATAATCGTCGACCAAAATTATGACCATGATACTCGCTTTTATCCAATCTCAAAAAGGTTTTTCTTTTGGGATGGTAAGAATACAAAAAATGAGTGCCATCTGGATTAATTAGAATTGAATCTCCAAACAATAAATAATCGGTTTCTTTAACTTCTACTGCATGTCCCGTAGATTTTGAAATAAATGTGGACGCCTCCAATAAAACAT
>CAYPYX010000133.1:0-4094 GCA_964415065.1 uncultured Rhizobium sp. | reverse complement strand
GCGATAGCCAAAACATCGTGCGCTATGACTATACGAAATGACAGACAAAGAACTCGTGGAAGGCTGTATTCGGGAAGACCGCTACTACCAGCGAATGCTGTGGGAGCGCTATTCCAAAAAGTTGATGGCACTGTGCATGCGTTATTGTCAAAACCAAGAAGAAGCTGAAGATGCATTGATGGAAGCATTTGTTAAAATATACGATCACCTACCGAATTTTAGATTCCAAAGTTCATTGGAAACTTGGATGCGTAGGGTATGTGTGAACATTTCCATCAATAAGTTGCGTGCTCGCAAACAAATTTTTACCGATATTTCTGAATCCGAATACGAAATTGGTTACGATGATTTTTCTTTCGACCGATTGAGCGTAAATCAATTGATGAAATTGGTACAATCTTTGCCAGAAGGATATCGCATGGTTTTTAGTCTTTTTGCTGTTGAGGGTTATTCTCACAAAGAAATTAGTGAAACATTGGGAATCGATGAGGGTACCAGTCGCTCGCAATTAGCAAAAGCGCGAAAAGCGTTGCAAAACATGTTGTTAAAGTTAGAAGGAGGTCAAGTATGAATTTTGAGGAAATGGATTCCCTATTTCAGCGTTTGAGCGACCAGGAAATGGATTACTCCGAGCGTGTGAGTTTTGAGGAAGTGATGAATCGTCGCAAAAAGAAAAAACGCGCATTTATTTGGTGGAGAAGATCCGTTGCCATGTTGGCAGGTTTAACTTTAGTGGCAGTTTCTATCTATTTGGTTCAACCTGAATCCAATTCGGTTAATAACAACTCTAACAGCAGCTATTCTGCGGCTCAAAAAGATAACCAAAATTCTAATAACAATCAAGCAAATTCAACTGCTGATAAAGCAAAAAATAATCAAGAAAACGCTTCATTTAACAGTGCGAATATTACGGGTAAATCAAACATTTCTACCCCTGCGAATTTGGGTAAATCCAATGCTTCGTTGGGTTCTGATTCAAAGATGAATTCCAATTCGGCTTTGCAAAATAATTCAGTTGCAGCTCGTTCAACCAAACCCACTCAACCAGAAGCAAAACGCAGACAGGTACGCAATATTTTGGCAGAAAGCATGGCCATTCGTGAAACGTTGATTCGTCCAGAATCAGAAAGAGCACAAAAATTCCAAGAATTAGCAGAAAATCCTTCGGGAGCATCTACCTTAAATAACAGTAGTTTGGCTTCTAACAATTCGAATTTAAGGATGGAAGCGAATTCCAATGAGTCTTCGAACCGTAAGTCTTCGAACCTGTCAGAGAATAGAAATTCTTTGGGAAGTACTACTTCTGAATCGGAACTAGCGAACCGTTCTTTGGAAGCGGAGAACCATCAGTTTGGTCAACTCATCCAAACTTCCCCCGAAACCTCAGCCATTGATCAATTCGGTGGAATAACCGATGCCAGTCAGAACTTTGGTTTTGCTTGGTCGAAATACTTGTTGAAATCGGCAAGAATGCGATTTACTCCAATTGATTGGGATAAAACCAATTGGGATATTGAAGGAATTGAGTTTGATATACCCGAACAACGCATTCGAAATAAGTTTCAAAAACTACCTTGGTTCTTTGAAGTATCTGCCATTGCAGCAAGTAATAACACCATTAATTTCGATGAAGATCGTCCATTAAGTGTTTTGGGAACTCAATACTTGGCACAATATTCTGCATCATTCTTGAAGGAATTTAACAATGCCACCATGTGGGGATTGGGCGTTCAATACAGCGAATGGGTGGGGAATGGTCAATGGCGTGAAAATGAATTCGTGAAGGTAATGAAATTGGATACTCAAATCCGCTCAATCACTTTGCCGGGTCGTCCTAAACATTATTACACGGTTATCGATACCAACTACCAAACGGTTAACAATTCCAGAACCGGTTTGATTTCCTACAAGATCGACAAGGTGTCTATTCCGATATCGTATCGCTTCCACGTTCAATTCATGAAAGTGCCGTTGCAAATTGGTATGCACTTAGCTCCGGGTGTGACAACCGTGTCTGAGGGAACGTATTTCACCGAAACTTCTTTCAATTCAATCGATAAAAAACGCCATACAACCATGGACGGAAAGTTGTTTGTTGGTCCAATGATACCGGTAACTCGCAACATGACTTTAGTGATACAGCCTTCAGTAATGTATCAATCGTTTGTAACCGATAAAGGTCAGGTGAATGGTAAATTCTTCGGTGGCTTGGGTGTAAGCATGATTTGGAAAATCAAATAATTGCCTGAAAGTCCGTATTTTTGCAACTTAATTGAATATGAAAAGATTAAGTTTTGCAATCATTCCTGCTCTAGCATTGACAGCCTTCGTTGCTGGCGGTGAATACCGAGCATTGGAACTGAATTACCGCGATACTTCGGTAGCTCCACACGATGATTTTTATACCTATGTAAACGGTAAATGGATGGAATCTGCAGTGATTCCCGAAGACCGTGGAAGATGGGGTTCTTTCGATGAATTAGGAAAGAAAGCCGATAGTATGGCACTGCAAGTGTTGTTGGATGCGGTAAATGGTACTTCTAGCGACTTGAAATTTGCAGTTACTTCCGATGAAGGCAAAGCTGTAGAATTGTTCAAATCGGTGATGGATACCAAAAGCAGAAATGAAGAAGGTATTGCTCCCGTATTGCCCTACTTAAATGAAATTGAAGCCATTTCAAACAAGAAACAGTTTCAAAAGTACTTACTAAAGTATCAATTGGCAGGTGAAAGCACCTTTTTAGGATTTTATGTGGGTCCTGATTCTAAAAATAGTAATCGCAATGTATTGAATGTTTACGGTGGTTCTTTGGGATTGCCTGATCGTGATTATTACTTGAAAACGGATGAAAAATCGGTTAAACTTCAAGAACAATACCGCCAATTTATGGGTAACGTATTTGTGGAATTCGGTTGGGGTAAAAATGCAGAAGCAGCGGTTAAAGCAGTTTATGCGATGGAAAGAGAAATGGCTGAAAATCGCATGAGTAAAGTAGAACGCAGAGATCCAAACAAACGTTATAATCCCGTTACTTACAAGCAATTGAAGAAAATGCTTTCTTCATTTCCAGTGGATGCTATGTTTAAAAATATGGGAATCAAAGCCGACACCATTATTGTGGGTGATTTGAAATCCATGAAATCAGTTAACGATGTGGTTAAAAAATACTCAGTTGAAGATTTGAAATACTTCTTGTTGTGGAATACCATGCGTGGATCTATGGGAATGTTGAGCGAAAATTTAGAAAAAATGTCGTTCGATTTCTACGGAAAAACGTTACGCGGTACCCCTGCACAAAAAGCGTTGAGCGAACGTGCATTGGGTGTGGTAAACGGAACTATGGGTGAAGCCTTAGGTAAACTATATGTTAAACGCTATTTCCCAGAAGAAGCTAAGAAAGTAGCCAAAGAAATGGTGGATGATGTAATTGCAGCTTACCGCATTCGCATCAACAATTTGGATTGGATGAGCGAAGAAACCAAGCGCAAAGCCAATAAGAAATTAGATAAATTGACTGTAAAAATTGGTTATCCTGATAAATGGGAAGATTATTCAACGTTGGAAATTAAAAGTTATGAAAACGGTGGATCGTATTTCCAAAATATGATGAATTCAACCATTTGGGAAACCAAAAAGAACATCGAAGAGTTCAATAAACCGGTAGATAAAACCAAATGGGGCATGTCGCCACAAACGGTAAATGCTTATTACAACCCATTGTATAACGAAATCGTTTTCCCAGCAGCCATTTTACAAATGCCTTTCTTTGACTTCAGAAACGATCCAGCGGTTAATTTTGGAGGTATAGGTGCGGTAATTGGACATGAAATTTCACACGGTTTCGACGATGCAGGAGCGCAATTCGACGAAAATGGAAACCTAGTAAATTGGTGGACTGAGCAAGATTTGAAGCAATTCAAAGAGCGTGGTAAAATGTTGGCAGACCAATACAGTGCTTATGAAGCATTGCCGGGTAAGTTCGTAAACGGTGAATTTACTCTAGGAGAAAACATTGGTGATTTAGGAGGTGTGGCTTCAGCTTACGACGGTTTGTTGTTGCATTTGAAGCGCCATCCCATTGACCAGAAGCTAG
>CAYPYX010000132.1:0-4098 GCA_964415065.1 uncultured Rhizobium sp. | reverse complement strand
TTAATCTTTAGTTAACTTAAGTAGAAAAAGGCCACCCTGAATGGGTGGCCTTTTTATTTGTAAGGATTGCCAGTTATTTTGTCCGCTCTTACATCCCCCAAAAAGATAATGAATAATGAAAATTTAGTTGGTATTTAGAAAAGTAAGTGCAAAATATTGTTAAAAATACCTTAGCACTACAGGAATTCATAGGAAAATTCAGGGATTTGAAAGATTGTATTCGCAACTTAATTGAAGAGTAATGTTAGATAAATAGCGTGAATGATAAAATGTTGAGGCTTGAAACGCTTTGGTATTAAAAAATAGTAAAACTGTTAAAAATTGGTTTGCAAAAATGATAGAAATGAATAATTGTCCTAAAATCTTAAGTGATTGAAATATAGTTAATAAGGATTTTTGATTGAATTTAATGTTATTGAAAAGTATCATAAAGTGTTAAAAAAATGGGGTAGGTTAAAGAAAATAATCAACAAAACTATTGAAAACATTAGGTTTCGTCACGAATACCCAATAAAACAATTTTCTGAACTACAAATCAATAATCTACCTATGAAAATATGCTAAATTGCCCTCGACAACTGTAAAATTTTGAATCACTATGATTAAAAACTACATCAAAAAAACAAGGCTAGGACTACTAAAAACGGGAGTTTTCGGTATGTTCTTAGCGGTTTCTGGATGGGCTTCTGCTCAGATTTCAGGAACAGTTACCTTGGGAACAGGCGGAACGTATTCCGACTGGGCGAGTTTGGCTTCTGCCATTTCGAGTTCCGGGGTAAATGGGAAATTAACGGTAAACGTTATCAGTGATGTTACGACATCCTCAACGGTTACTTTCACACAAAACGGTTCGTATCCAACTTCTGCTACAAACGAAATCGTAATTAATGGTAATGGCTACAAATTAGCAAGTAGTGCTACCTACGCTGCGATTGTGTTGAACGGCATGGATTACATGACCATCGACAATGTTGTTATTCAAAAAACCAGCACAAGCACCACTTCTTGGGGTGTTCAGTTTATGGGACAAGCGGATTACAACAAATTAACGAACAACAAAATTGAATTTACCAATTTGACTTCGAGTTCAACAAGTGGTTCTGCGTACGTTGTATTTTCTGCAAGTACCACTTCATTTTCATCAATGACATCTACTTACAATGGTAGATACAATTTGATTGAAAAGAACTTAATGAGAACGACCAACAGCAATAGCCCTGGTCCAACTTATGCGATTTCAAACGTTGGTTCGTCTTCGGTTGTTAGTTCAACTCCATCAAATAATACGTTCAACAATAACACTATTGAGAACTTTTACTACATGGGTGTTTACAACTATTACACCAATGGTGATCAGTTTACCAATAACGATATTTCTAGAGCTAATGCTACTAGCAATAACGCTTATTCTATTTTCTATGGTTTTTATAACTATTACACTTACAGCACTAACCGTTCTACAAAAATTGAAGGAAACTACATCCACGATTTGCCATTTAAGGGTGCAACTTCTGGTTACACCAGTACAGTTTATGGTATGTACAACTACTACAATTACGGGAATGCTTCGAATCCTTTCGTAGTTGCCAACAACAAATGGTTAAACATCTTGTGTAATTCAACTAACTATTTCGCATACTCTTATTATAACTATTACGCGAAATACGATGCGAATACCATTCAAAGTTGGAAATCTCTTGGTACTAGCGGGTATTGCTATGGTTATTACATGTATTATCAGTACAACGATCACTATTTTACAAACAACGTAATCCGTGATTGTTTCACTAAGTATTACACATATTTTATCTATTGCTATTATGGAGATCGTAAATTCATTAATAACAATAAAATAATCAATAACGTAACTTCTGATGGTAGCACGGGTTACACCTATGGATTCTATATTTACTATCCATCAAATGGTTATACTCATGAGTTCAACGATAACGTTATGGATTCTAACACGTTGGGATCATATGCTTATTTGACGTATTTATATTACTGGAATGGTCAAGTTAATAGAAATAAAATCACCAATAATAGAATTTACAACGCTAACTATTCTAGTTACTATGGCTATATCTATGCTTTAAATAGCTATTATTTCTTCAATCAACAAATGAATAATAATTTGGTAGCTAATAATACCGGTTATTATGGTTTGATGGGATTGTATGCGTATTCTTATAATTCAGGTACGTACTATGCTGAATGTAAACAAAATACAGTGTATGTTGATGCTACCAATGCTGGTTATGCTTACCACTATACTTATGGTTTGTATTTCTATCCTTATTACCACAGCACCATAGATGTAACTGGTAATTTAATTGATATTCAGAATAGCTATGGAGCTTATCCAGCTTACACATACAACCAAAATGGTGCTGGTGCATACAAGCGTTGGGACTACAACAACTACTATTTGAAGAATATTTCTTATCAGTACTGGTACTGTCCTAATGGTTCTGCAAATGATTTGTCAGGTTGGAACAATTTAGGTTTTGCTGGTGCAAATGAAACTGGACATTTACCTGTTTATGTAGATATGAAGAAGAGTGATTTCCGTGTTGATGTATTTGAACTTCAGAATCGTGTTCCTCAATTCGCTTCAACTTGGCCTACTACTCCTGCTACGAACAATACCGATTTGACCAAAGCAGCTCGTAACCCTGTTAAATCAGATCACGGTGCTTTAGAAAACTACATGAATATTAAAGCAACTAAATCGGATTTTTCTATTCCTTCTACAGTTTGTGCGGGTTATTCTACAACAGCTAATATTTATGTAAAGAATATGTTTGTAGATACCATTTATGGTTTCAATGTTGCAATGGAAGCTTACAATGGTGCAGTAAAGTCTACTCAGAAAGTAACCACTAAGATTTTGGCTGGTAATGAATCTGAGGTAAAAATATTGGTGCCAATTACACTTTCAACTGCAGGAAAAACCAAAATTAAAATCTATGTAGATGCATCAGATGATAATTTGAATGACGATACATTGTATTTCGAAACTGAAGTATTGCCTGCTCCAGGTGGTGCAAACTTCCGCAGTCCATCTGCAAAATCAACTGCTGCCGTTTACCAATTAGGTAAAGCAAACGACGTAACGGTAATCAATGAGCCTGTTATCTATGATATTCCAGCTCCTCGTAAATACAGTAACTCAACATATGGAACTTCTTCTGGTGATTGGCAGGCGTTTATTTCTGCTAAAACCCAAGGTGGTCGTACCATTTCTGGTGCTAGTTTAACTGCTCCAACTTCAAGTAAAGACATGGAAGTGAAGTTTGTTACTTCTGATGCTTCTTTGGAAGATACCATGATTACTTTAACTTTGAGAGTTTTGGATAACAACAATGGTTGCGATACATTTATTAAACGTAATGTATTTATTTATCCTTCCATCACTCCATTATTCTCTGTTCCTACTCAAATTTGTGAGGGTAACGCAGTGTTGTTCGAAAACAAATCAAAAGTACTTTCCGGTTCTATGGAATTTAAATGGAACTTCGGAACAGGTGTAGCTGCTGATACTACAGACGCACCAGAACCTGTATTCCAATTCCCAGGTAACGGAACTTATAAAGTGAAGTTAACAGCTAAAACTGTTCCTTATGGATTTGCATTCGATACCACAATGGATGTAACCGTTAACCCAATCCCAACTATTGCTTTCACAAAGAGCAATGCTTGCGAAGGTGATAACTTGACTTTCACTAACAAAACAACTCCTTCAGCAGCTAAATCTACTTGGGATTTCGGAGATGGAACTACATCAACTGTAGCCAACCCTACTAAGAAATATGCAAAAGCTGGTCAATACACTGTAGTGTTGAAAGCAGACTTGAATGGTTGTGTGGGTACAATGACTCAAAAAGTGTATCAATTCACCCGTCCAAAAGCAGATTTCGACAAAGTAATTGGATCTTGTGATAACGACGAATTTGAATTCAATAATAAAACTACAGTTACTGCAGGATTATTCGGTAATAACTGGAACTTCGATGATAACGGTAACGTTTCTACTGATTTGAATCCTACTCATGATTTCCAAACAGCAGGTAACAAAAACATTAAATTGGTAGTTAC
>CAYPYX010000131.1:2657-4192 GCA_964415065.1 uncultured Rhizobium sp. | reverse complement strand
ACTTTATAAGTTCCGTTTCCTGGGAATTGGAATACAGGTTCTGGTGCGTCTGTAGTATCGGCAGCATTTCCAGTTCCAAAGTTCCATTTGAATTCCATAGAACCTGACAATACTTTAGATTTATTCTCAAATAACACAGCGTTACCTTCACAAATTTGAGAAGGAACAGTAAACAATGGGGTAATTGAAGGATAGATAAATACATTGCGCTTAACGAATGTATCGCAACCGTTATTATTATCTAATACACGAAGAATGATAGTGATCATCGTATCCTCTAATGTAGCATCAGACGTTACAAACTTCACTTCCATGTTGGCACTTGCTGTTGGAGGAGTCAAACTTGCACCTGAAATAGTACGACCACCTTTAGTTACAGCAGTTACAAACGCTTGCCAATCACCAGAAGAGGTACCATAAGTTGAATTACTATATTTTGATGGAGCTGGAATGTCATAGATAACTGGTTGTTTAATTACAGTTACATCGTTTGCTTTACCTAATTGGTAAACTGCAGCAGTTGATTTTGCGGAAGGATTACGGAAGTTTGCACCACCTGGAGCAGGTAATACATCAGTTTCAAAATACAATGTATCATCTCTTAAATTATCATCAGCCGCATCTACGAAAATTTTAATTTTTGTTTTACCAGCTGTTGAAAGCGTAATAGGAACAGAAATTTTCACTTCTTCTGTATTGCCGGATAAAATTTTTGTAGTTACTTTTTCAGTTACTTTAGATCCACCATTATCTGATTCCATAGCAACATTGAATCCGTAAACAGTATCAACAAATTCATTCTTGATGTAAATATTGGCAGAAGTTGAATAACCCGCGCACACTTGAGATGGAATGGTAAAATCTGTTTTAACGGCACGGATGTTCATATAGTTTTCAAAAGCACCATGATCTGATTTTACTTTATTTCGTTTTGCTTCAGTAATGTCCTCTTCGTTAGTAGAAGGATTTGCCGGCCAAGTTGAAGCGAACTGAGGAACACGATTTTGAAGTTCAAATACATCAATTCTGTAATCTGCTTTTGCAGCATCTTTATAAATTGGCATATGTCCAGTTTCATTAGGACCCGCAAATCCAATGTTATTCCAACCAGTTAAATCATTTGCAGAGCCATTAGGACAATACCAATACTGATAAGAAACATTCTTCAAATAGTAGTTGTTGTAGTCCCAACGCTTGTAAGCACTTGCACCATTCATGTTGTAAGTGTAAGCAGGATAAGCTCCATAACTATTACGAATATCAATAGAATTACCTGTTACATCAATTTGACTGTGGTAATAAGGATAGAAATACAATCCGTATGTGTAATGATAGGAATAACCAGCATTAGCCGCGTCAACTACCAAAGAATTCTGTTTACATTCTGCTCTGTATGAACCAGAATTATAGGAATATGCGTACAATCCCATCAAACCATAATAACCTGTATTGTTTGCAATCAAGTTATTATTCATTTGAAGATTGAAGAAATAGAAATTACTCATAGCATAGATGTAACCACCATAGCTAGAACT
>CAYPYX010000131.1:0-2557 GCA_964415065.1 uncultured Rhizobium sp. | reverse complement strand
AAAATATGATCGTTGTAGTGATAATACATATAGAATCCATAATGGTATGAAGAAGTACCAAGAGACTTCCATTTCAAAACCTTATTCGCATTGTATTTAGTATAATAGTTGTAATAACCGTAAACAATATAGTTGGTAGAATTACAAATTATATTTTCGAAGGTATTGTCAGAAATGTTGATGTAATTAGATGAAGTACCATAACATCTGTAGGCATATATACCATAGAATGTTGATGTGTAACCTGAAGTAGCGCCCTTAAATGGCAAATCATGTATTTTATTTCCAGAAACAGAAAAACTTCTGTTAGTACTGTACACATAATAGCTGTATACACCATAGTTCAAAGAATAACCCGTATTCGAAGTAGAATTTGCACGAGAAATATCATTGTTTGTAAACTGATCACCATTGGTATAATAGGTGTATAAACCGTAGTAATAGAAATTTTCGATTGTATTTCCATTAACGGTGTTATTCGTAGGAGAATAAGAATACAAACTAGAAGATCCATAGTCAATTACCCCATAAGTTGGACCAGGACTGTTACTATTAGTAGTACGCATCAAGTTTTTCTCGATCGTATTGTAACTACCTGCATAAACTGATGAGGACATTGAAGTAGCAGATGATGTTGAATTTGTAAATGCAACATATGCTCCGCCAGCTGTAGAACCACTTGTTAACGCTGTGTATTCAATGGTACACTTAGAAATGGTGTTGTAATCTGCTCCACTTGTGAAAATAACCCCAAACTGAGCAGTACCTGTTCCTGTTTTTTGAATTACAACATTATCAATAGTCATGTAATCCATGCCGCTTAGCACAATCGCAGCATTCGTCGCAGAACTCGACAATTTGTATCCACCACCATTTATGGTGATTGTTTTTGTCGAGGTTGTTGGGTTGCTAGAGTTTTGAGTGAATGTTACTGTAGATGATGTTGTTACATCACTAATTACATTTACCGTTAATGCTCCACTAACCCCGTTAGTAGAAATAGCCGAAGCTAATGCCGCCCAGTCAGAATACGTTCCGCCTGATCCCAAAGTTACAGTCCCCGAGATCTGAGCAGAAGCCCAGCTGGAAACCGCTAAGAACGCACCGAAAACACCAGTTTTCAATAGTCCTAACCTTGTTTTTTTGTTGTAGTTTTTAATCATAGTGATTTAGTTTTTTACAGTTGTCGAGGGCAAGATAGCAATTTTCTATACCCTTTTTAGCCTAAAACACTACATTAAAATCATTTATTGACTTTCTGTGACTTTTAATTACTTTTTTTTATGTTTTCATTATTGTTTTTAGTCATTTTTGCACACAACTACACTTTATCATAATTATACAAAACTGGAAATATTACACCTATATTATTATATATCATACTTTTAATAGCTACATTAAAAATACTTATAACATTCATAATTATTTTTTTTATTCATACCTACTACATTTTTCAATAACCTTAATAACAACTTAATACTATCATATTGCTATATATTTTATTCATTCTACTCTAATTAGTTTCAGTATACTTTCGGATAGAAAAGCCCCCTCGTGTTGTCAAAAAACAAGTACTTCATAAGTCAACTTATCTCAGGCAAAGAGACCTAAATAATAGGTAGGGACACTCAATTAACAAGTTGAGACAATTTAACAACTGGAGGAGACAAACTAACAAGAGGTCTGGACACTTTAATAACAAGAGGAGACAAACAAACAACAGATCCGGACATTCAAGCAACAGGTCTGCAAAATTTAAGAACAAGTCGAGACACTTTAACAATACTTACATAAAAAAGAGGCCACCCCATCAGGGGTGGCCTCTTTTTTATTCTTGTTTCGTTCCGTTAGGAACTTACTAATTAATGCTGAATATTGATCTTAGTGCTCACTACTTTGTCGCCGCTCATTACTTTTACCAAGTACATGCCGTTGCTAACTTCGCTCGCATCTACACTGATCATTCCGCCAACTTGGTTGCTCATGCGCTTAACTACCGCACCGCTCAAGCTCATTACTTCTACCGTAACGTTCTTGCCAAATGCTTCTGTAGTTGCTACTGTGAACTGACCGTTGTTAGGATTTGGATAAACCGCTACTCCAGAAGTCATCAAACTTTCTGCACTGCTGCGGTTCATTTCAACCAACTTACTCACTGAACATTCGCACTTGGTTTGGTTCATCATAGCACGCATAGTTACTTTGTAAGTTCCATCTGTTGCGAAGTTGTTGGTTACTGTTGCATCTTGATTAGCAGACTTCTTAGTTCCTCCACCTTCGAATACCCAAATGTAATCCACTTGATCTTGACCGCCTACTACTCCACTGTTGTTGATTGGATCAAACTTCATTCCGTAGAAACCAGATGCATAATCAGGTGAAGCTACGAAATCACAAGTTCTTGGAGTTTCGTTGATCGTGATATTCTTAGTGATTGAATCACCACATCCACCTTGAATGTATGCATACAAGGTTACAAATGGAGTCAATGTTACTGAAGTGTTGTACTTCTTAGTTGGATCACTGTTGGTTGATTCGGTACCATCACCGAAGTTCC
>CAYPYX010000130.1:0-4199 GCA_964415065.1 uncultured Rhizobium sp. | reverse complement strand
ACTTTAATTGTGAATTTATCTCCGTAGCCCATCGCTTTACTTAAATGAGCATCTACACAACTTGCAAACGCAATGGATAAAACCAATGATGTAATTAAAACTTTTTTCATCTTATTCATTTTTTAAGGTTCATAATTCTTTTTAAGTAGATAGCCATATCCAAGGCTTCTTCGTATGCGTGATGTAACCATTCCTTTTCGGAAAGGTTCGCCTTATCTACAGTTGTTCCGTATTTAGCCCTTCCCATTTTCTCGCGTGAGATAAGGTCAGTAATGACTTCTTTGTAGACATCACTTTGGCAGTTGTCAAAATCGTGTGTTATATTCATTTTTCAAATTTTTCTTTGTAATAATTTATAGGACTTAATCCATTTTCAATATCTATTCCGTACGCAGCACCATATACATACGCGTCATAAATTTCTTTTTGATGCATCTTTTCGGCTTCGTTAATGATTTTACTTCTTAAATCCAAAATACAATCTGGATTAGGTATAAATTCATTTTTCTTTAATGTTTCGATAAGCCATTTTACACAATTTTCATTCATTCTATTTCAATTTTAGGTTGATTTTCTTTTGCATCTTGTATTAACTTAATCAGTTCGGGCAACATCCAATAACCATACGTTGCCATTTCATATGTGAAATCTTCAAGGTGTTTCGTGATGTCGGGTAATGTCGCACCATCAGTTTCCCAAAGTGCAGTAATTGTCTTACCGTGTTCACGTTGAATCGACTCATTTAACCGCTTCATTAACATCTTCGTTTGGTGATTGTAGAACCATTTGATTGGTTCGCATTCATCACTCGCGTAAAGTGTCGCCTGTGTCCACATTAAGAGGTTTAGCACCTTGATTTTCTCAAGGTCTGATTTAGATAGTTTGTTGTTCATCATTTTAGTTTTTACCCTATAAGGTATAATACCGTTTGTTATAAATGTTTTATACCTGCTCGGGTGTTGTTTTAAAGTTCTTCTTCAATTTGTTCCTTTAATAGTTCAAGGGCATATCTTGCGCCTTCGATAAACGCGAAGTAACGCGAGTTGTCCATTTGTTCACCGTTGTACATCGCGTACATTTCGGCTTTCATTTTAATCATCTTGTTTAGTTCCATTTTATTTTGTTTTTAAAATTTGCAGTCAGGACAGGATTCTAACCTATATTGGGTGCGTTGTCGCGAGTCGCAGTCCCACTCTCCGTTAACTGTCCTAAGGGCGTCTACCATTCCGCCACCTGACTATTTTATTTTTGTGATTCTATATACAGTTTTTCATAAATCGGCATCTCGCATTCTTTCCAATAGTGTCTATCACCACCATACACTATTTCTGGCAAGTATTTTTCCAATGGTTTTGCATCAGTGTTTTCTGCAAGAACTGTCCACTCACCGTTAAGTTCTTTCCTCCAATTAATTCTGATCCCAAACCAAACAATAGTTCCATCTTTATCAACTTGTCTTTCGATATTATACCCTTCTTTAGGGCAAAATAATTTTTCATTTGGTTCTGCAAGAGGTTCATCCAAGATAAACCATTCTGATTTTCTATCAAGTTTAATCATATCACTGTTTTTTTAGTAGTCAGGACAGGATTCGAACCTGTGTGAAGTGAGCCGAATAATTTCTTACCCGTCTTACTTTGCATTTCCTACTCCGCCACCTGACTATTTAGCCAAACTTCATTAAGTGCGTCCACTTAAGAGAGGTTTGGTTTTTCACAACTTATGCCTTGGGTTATTCGTTGTGAGAAAAGACCACTGAAGTGAGCAGTTCTTATGGTATGCTTCGTGGTACTGTTGATGCAAATATAATTAAGCAAATGCATATTTACCAAAATTCTTTTTTAATTCGTAGAATGAGCGCATCATTATTGCATCAGCAAAGTCGGGAGACATTCCAAATCTTTTCTTTAAATCTTCTTTGTTAGTCACTCGCAGTTTTTGGTCGCTATCCAGTTTCTCGCGCCTTATCATTTCGAGTTCTTTTACTATCGTGTCTTTATGCTGACTATTAAAAGTAATTGAATTGTTGGTGATTAATTCTCCAAGTTTAAAGTAGCAATCCGATTTCAAGTTAAGGTAGTTTTCACGAACTGACTTTGATCCGTTAAGAAACCCTTTGCAATGTAGATAATCTTTGCAACCTCCTCCAATTCCATCTTCATCCACCAAGACATTCGAAAGTAAAACTCCGTTACTTTGCGCCATTTGTCTAATCGTGTCTACTACTTCGTTAATTGGCTTGTGTTTCAGTACAACAAACTTTTCCGCGTGTAGTCCATCCCAAAGTACAATCACCGTTCTATCATCACCCATACGCGCAATATCCGCAGTTATATACTTGGTTGTATTCTTTTGTTGTGGTTCACGGAAACACCTCAACAAATCATCATAATGGTAAAGCCTATCCTGCGTTTCGTCATAGTCCCAATCACCATCTAAAAGCCTTTTGCGGTCAATCTCGGGTAACATTCGCAAGTTTTCGAGATACACTGGCGATATGTGTGGGTTATCCGTTGGCAAGGCTTGGATAAATTCTCGGTCTTGTCTTAAAGTACCATTTCTTTTCGCGTCATAAAACTCATTGTATAACCATCCTTTGTGTGGGTTGCAGGTTAATAATCCTTTCGGCTTGTCGTTAATCAATTTATAACGTACGCGAGAGGCGAGAATAGCTATACACTTTTCACTAACCTCACCTGCTTCGTCAACGAAGTAATCGGTTATCTCTAACGAACCAAATCTTTGGAATTCTGGATCTGATGGCATATCCGCCAAATCCATTAGAATCGTTTGTGAGCCATTGAACCAATTTATAACGTGGTCTTGACCGTTATAAGTAAAGTGTTTTCCTGCTACTAATCCATATTGAGCGCACAACTCAAAGAAAGTAGCCATTGTACTTAATCGCAACTTCTTAAGTTCTGCCCGACCAATTAAACCGCGTGTACCTGCGTACTTTAATCGTCTTTTTATTTGCCAATCGCAACCGAGAAAACTTTTTCCAGATCCAGCACTTCCGCCATAAAGCACCTGCCACTTATCCGAGTCAATAGATAAGTGGTTCAAGGCTTCTTTTTGTTTATCGTGAAATTGTATCATAATGCAATTGATCTATTACTTTAAAAATCTCATATGCTACCTGTGGCACAATGGCATTACCATATCCCTTTATTGATTCTGCTCTCCATTTAGAAAAGGTAATTCCGTCCAATTCGGTGGGAAGCCCATCATCTCCGCCACAAATCGGGGGTTGAGTTGGGAACGTGTCCCAAGTATTTCGTTTATTTGACTCGCTAAATCGTGACCTTCCCAATTTTCTGTCTTCCATCGTGGATTGAAATCCGATTTGACAGGTGTCGGTAACATTCTTTTGTCTAACATTCTTGTTAGTGTCATTGAGTGCATCGAACCATCTTTCACTTGTGTTGACTTCATTGCTGCACTCGCATTGGTTGAATCGAATACTGTTGGTGTTGGTAGCAACAAACCAAACTCGGTCTCTTCTGTGTGGCGCACCGACGGCTGCAGCAGGCAATAATATCGGTTGTACTTCGTACCCACAACTTTCCAAGTCAGCGCACACTTCTTCGAAGACCACTCCCCCGTTCCAATTAGTAAGTCCACGAACATTTTCGCCCACAACGTAGGTTGGTTCAATCTCTTGAATTGCTCGGAGCATATGCGGCCAGAGGTGGCGCTCGTCCTCTTTCCCAAGTCGCTTTCCTGCGGATGAATATGGTTGGCAAGGGAATCCACCTGTAAGGATGTCAATGTTTCCTCGGTGAATAGTGAAGTCTGTTTTTGTGATGTCTTCATAACTTAATGATTTTGGAAAGTGATATTTTAATACTTGTCGTGGGAATGGCATCCATTCACAATGGAAAATGTTATTCCATCCCATCCATTCGGCGGCTAAATCAAATCCACCTATTCCACTGAACAACGATCCGTGATTCATAATTTTTCAATTATTCGTTGTTGTAGTATATGACTATCCATAATATCCGCATAAAGGTGTCTCATTATTCCTTGCCTAACATCGTGTTCAAAGTCCGACTTTTCTTTTGACTTCATACGAGTGATTGCAAAGTTCGAAAGGTTACGTTCATTAGTTAGTTCCTGATAAGCCAAGAATCTAAACTTTTTCCAATCTTCATCACTCCACCATTCGACATTTAGAATATTTCTTTTCTCCATCA
>CAYPYX010000129.1:0-4322 GCA_964415065.1 uncultured Rhizobium sp. | reverse complement strand
ACGACCTACTGATTACAAGTCAGTTGCTCTACCAGCTGAGCTATGGTGGCTTTTATTTCTAAGAACTTTTCCCTTTTTCGTTGCTGATGCTCTTAAAAAGGACTGCAAAAATAGTAAATAGTTCGAACTTTTCAAGTGGTTTGTTATTTTTTTTTCACTTTTCTTCTAACTACCCCGCTTTTCTACCACTTTATAGGCAAACACCCCTATTTTTGTGTTCGCAAATCTAACTCGATTTTGCCATTTTTACCACAATATGAACAAAAAAATATTAAAACCATTAATTATCATCGCTGTTGCTCTATCTACATTTATCCTTCTTTGGAAAAATCTCGATAATACCTCCGACTGGGATCCAAATCTCTTTGCATTACAAAACCCTTCCGCAGTAGATCGCATGGTTTTTACTCCAAACAACGATAAAGTAAAACCCATTGAATTCGTTCGTATTAACGGAGATTGGTTCATCAAAACAAAAAATGACCTATTCCTTGCCGATAGTTCCAACATATCAATGCTTCT
This sequence comes from uncultured Rhizobium sp., assembly GCA_964415065.1. GTDB lineage: Bacteria > Bacteroidota > Bacteroidia > NS11-12g > UBA955 > VMCP01. The sequence goes on along the minus strand of CAYPYX010000129.1, from coordinate 3,800 downwards.
GAATTGGGCTATGCCTCGATTGAAAATTAAAATGCCAGTTTCTGATCAACAAAAAAAACATGTTGTAGCAGCTATGGCACACGACGCTACAAAAGCAACTTTTTATGTAAATAATAAACCTGTGCATACCATATATGTAGGCGGTTCAACCCAAGATAATATGTCAACATATATGTTCTATCCAGATTCCGATCGTCCATGTATTGTTGAAATTCCAGGATTTCAAGGTTATCTAACACCCTATTTTATGACCGACCCTAACATCTGGAAAAGTCCCCTGCTCGTACATTCTGAAACCCATGAAATTCGACAACTTAATGTCTTCTATCCCCATCAGCCTCAAAATAGCTTTACCATCAATCAACAAAACGATCAATTAACCCTAACCGATTATAAGTCCAACAAAGTAATCCCGGCAAAAAATAGCCTGATGGCTGGCTATCTACTTTTTTCTAAAGATTTCACCCGTGAAATTGGCCCAGTACCTGCTATCAATAATGCCACTTCAATGAAAGACTCCATACTCAAAAGCAAACCTCTAGCAATAATTGAATACGTGTACACAAACGGAAAGAAAATCAGTTTAACCATCATCCCTCAAAATTCTTTCGAAGATATTTTAATTGACGCAAAACCAACTGAAACAGAAACTGTTCAAACCGCACTGTATTGGGTAAAATCTTCCGATGATACTTATGTGTGGACTGCTCAAGATATTGCAATTAAAAATCGACTTAAGTCTAAATTCGACTTTATAAAACCGTAATTTTGCGGTAATTTCTCATGGGTTTTAGATTAATAGGAGCTATCATTGGCTTGATTTCCTCCGGATTTTATGGTTTAATTATCGGTTTTGTTATCGGTTCCTACATCGATTATGCAATGGGTGCAAACTCTTCGCAAAACAATAATCAAAGCGACGATTTCGCATCCAAAAATTCTAACTCCCAATTTAGGGGATATTCTTCTGGTTCTTATGGGGGATATTCTTCTGGTGCTTATAATAACTACAACAGCGGCTCACCAGTCGATTTCAAAAACTCATTATTAATTCTAATCGCTGCTGTAATGAAAGCAGACGGTAGAGCCATGAAAAGTGAACTAGACATGGTAAAATCCATGCTCCTGCGCACTTACGGTGAACATGAAACTAAAGTCATGCTTCTCCAACTTAGAGATTATTTAAAACAAAATCATAATCTCAACGAAGTCTGTCGAAATCTTAGAAATAGAATGTCCTACTCCCCTCGTTTGGAATTGGTTCATATTCTGTTTAGAATTTCACGAGCGGATGGAGATATTTCACCTGCAGAAATAGCTTTGATACAAACAGTTGCCACTCAACTAGGTATTTCAACGCCCGACTATCTCTCACTAAAGGCTATGTTCGTAACAACAGTAGACTCTGATTTCAAAATTTTGGATGTCTCCCCTAATGCCTCTGAGGATGAAGTCAAAAAAGCCTATCGCAAACTTGCACTTCGGTTCCATCCCGACCGTCTCCAGGGCTTAACAGATAGTGAGAAAAAATCGGCTGAAGATAAATTTATTCGAGTACAAAAAGCCTACGAGAATATTAAGAAAAATAAAGGCTGGGTGTAGATTTATAGGTTCATGTTTCAAGTACACTTCGCTCTTTTTACGGTTAGTCTTTTATACGCCATACTATTTTCTTGGGCCGGACAAATCATGCCGAATCATTTAACATCGGAAGCATTTGTTTGGTTAAGAATCGCATTTGCAACAACGTTGTTTCATGTTTTTTCTTTTTTCGGGGGACGAGATGTCGTGGATTGGAAAAAGCACTGGAAAGAATTTGCCATTTGCGGTTTTTTTGGCACTTCGGCCAATATGTATTTATTTTTCAAGGGATTAGAAATTACCTATCCCATTAATGGAGCCGTTCTCATGTTATTCACGCCCTTGTTTGTGGGGATCTTCGATCATATCCGGGTAAAAAAATGGCCAAACCTTGTTTTTAGTATTTCTATTTCGGTGGCAGCCATTTCTTGCTTCTTTTTAATTACATCTAATGGGGCTAAATTTTCAGCTAAAACCATGTGGGGAGATATTTGGGTGGCAATCAACGCAATGCTTTATGCAGTGTATTTGGTTCGAGTTAAAAACTTAACTCAACATTACAAACCCATCACCATCAACAAATGGACATTTACATTTGGATTACTCTTCATTACACCTTTGGGAATACAATCCGTTTGGAATACATCCTATCAAACTATTCCAACTGATATCTGGATCAAAATTGGCTACATATTATTTTTTACTAGCTTTTTGGTTTATTTGTTAAATGCGTTTGCAGTAAAAAAAGCTGGACCAACTTTGGCTGGGTTATACATTTATCTGCAACCCATTTTAGCTACCTTTATCGCTTTTTTATTAAATACTGACGAAATTAGTTGGCAGAAATTATCACTTATGCTTTTGGTTTTAATCGCTACTTTCACTGCAACTCGTTTCACGCCCAAGCTGTAAATTTCATGAATTCTAGCAAAAAGCCGGAACGTATTCAAGTATAATTCCCATCGGTTCTATTGCAATCATCTAAATCTGAGCTATTACAAAATTCAACAAATCGCTTTCGAATTCAAACTGATCCACCTTGCTCGGACTAAATTAAAGTTGCCATCTTACTTTTGACATTGACTAAGATTTTTCGTAAATTTGCAGTAATTGATATTTTATGCGCAACGCTAAAGCAAACGACATCCTTAAAACACTAGTTGACTCTGTTGAAAAGAACGGAATTCAAGCTGATAAATGCATCGCTCCTTTGCAAGAAGCAAGACAGTTTGCATTAGAAGAAAACGATCCCTTGGTAACACGTGCACTTCGTTTAGCATGGCAACATATTGAATCAAACGAAACTTTTGATGCTCCTTTGGCTGAGGAAATTGAAACAGCTGAAGATAATTTCGTTTATTTCTTGAGTCTTTGTATTAAAAGCGACAACGAAATAAATCGCAATGAGCTAAGAGATATGACCAACGCTTTACAAGCGATGGCATAATCTGATTTCACGATTAACCGCAATATTTCCCTCGAACCATGAAAAAAGCAATTTCTCAATTTCTTGTATTTGCTTTTCTTTTATGGCAGTGGAATGTATTGCATATTCACCCGCATCATTCACATCCAAAACAAACTTCCAACGTTCATGTTGAACATGTTGAAGAATCCTTTCGTTCGGAAACGTGTTCTGATCATCAGGATGCTCCTCAATCACACCAACACCTTTCAGAGGATTGTAGCGTTTGCGATCTAAATACTCAATCTGCAGTTGAATGGATACAGCCAAATTTTTCTGGTCATCTTATCCATTTCTATTCTAAAGTCAACCCCCATTATTTTCAACAGGTTGATGCTGTATTTCCGGATTATACCAACAACAAGTCACCACCAAATTTAGGTTGATTTTTCTGACGATTACTCAAATTCCAAATTGAATTCCGCTTGAATTGAAGTTGGAAACGAACCTATTTGCTTTCCAAGAAATTTAAGCGGCATAACGCTATTAAGAGCAATCGTATTTGAGTCAAAGTCCATTGTATATGGCTTGATTTAATCGTCGCAAACTCAAAATTGCAGTGAATTTCATATTACTGCAAGTGATTTATTTCAACCTAAATAAATTATGTCCGTACTCAAAATACATTTCAATTGCATATCTAAAATTCGATTTTACCTAACACTGATATTTTTACTAGGATACCCTAGCAGTAATTTATTCAGTGATATCCCAACCACGGATTCAGCAAATTCCTACTTGGAAGTACATATTA
>CAYPYX010000128.1:0-4417 GCA_964415065.1 uncultured Rhizobium sp. | reverse complement strand
TTTGATTTGATTTCTTTTACCTCTGATAGTTCTGAATTCCATTTGAGTTTTCAGTATCTGAATGGTTTAAATAAAAAATGGATAACTCAAAAATTAACTGATTTTCATTCTACGCAAACTTCATGTTCTACTGTCGTTTTTCAAGAGAATTACTATTCTCCTTATGATTTAGAATTGTTCATTTCAACCAATTCTTCCAGTTTGTTGGATTGTGCTGGATTTAATTACGATTCATTCCAAACCCATTTTAGTTTGCAGAATTCAATTTCGATTCCTTACGCAACCAAAAACCTAACCACATACGATTATTCTTCGTCTTTGGATCTGAGTCCAAATATACAAGGCAAAATGTATTATGTAAATCTGGGTAATCTATCCAATGGCATGATATCTAATTATTTAAAGCAACTAAGTGATTCAACAGGGGCATGTAGTTTTATCAAACTCAGATCGAATTTTTATTACAATCCAGAAAAACAGAATCTTTCCCAGAATCCTGTCTGTTTTAAGGATACATTCAATGCAACAAATTGTAAAGACTGTGAAACCATTGAAAATAAACTAATTGAATATCAATTTACCCAAAATACAGCCGATTCATTGCCCTTGGTAGCAAAATGGAATTCTCAAAGTATATCCACCTGGTTAGCAACCAACAATATTAAAGCAGATGTATATTTAACCAATAGTGACTGCTCCACCTGCTCAGAAAAACAAATAATGGTTTGTCAAGAACCATCTAATCAGGCCAAAAGCGTGTATCAATTTATCCAAAAACTTTCTTTAGAAAATAAACTGGGTTACAATACTGGGTATTATTCTTTGGATACCCAATATCGTAATATAATTGCCAATTTTATTAATACTTCAACTGTCATTGTTGATTCTCTGCTGGGTTGGCAGGTTTCACAAACAAATAACGGTATTATAGGAACACTTCGAGTTAGTTCAAATACACGAATTTCTTTTCAATTTGATTTCGAACTTGGAGCATTGGATGCACTTACTTCAGTTCAACAAACGTATGGATTCAGGCCCAAACCGCAACAAGGTAAATCCAACGTTATCAATATTTCAGTGAGTAATGGAATTGCCAATGATATACTTTCTGTTCAAGTTGCAGGCGTTTCTATGATGGAGTGCTGTTCTTTCGACCAAACCGTGTTATGTCGAAAAGAGTTTTTACCAAAATTAAAGGTTAAACCAACTCCTTGCGGTCAAGAACTTATTCCAATTGCGCGTTTCAATGCACATTTGAAGTATCAATATTATCGTGACAGTTTACTCTCAGTATTTCAAGACTCATTCTTGAACCATTGTTTAAATAACTTAAAAGATACCATTCGTTTTAATTATTTAAAACAAAACCACCATTTTACATTGTATTATTATGATTTGGCGGGTAATTTGGAGCGTACGGTGCCACCTCAAGGTATTCAATCATTAAGTCTGAATGCTACAGCCCGTCAGAACCTCAATGATTATCGGTCGCTGAATGACTCCAACAAACGAGTATTTACTAACCATGATTTAAACAGTATATATCATTACAACTCATTAAATCTTGTGGATTATCAAATTACTCCCGATGCTGGAATTACCTATTTTTATTACGATCGATTGGGAAGAATGGTTGCCAGCCAAAATGCAAAACAACATCAAAAAAGTGTTGCCCAAGGCAAATTCATTTACAGTTATACTACATATGATGCTCTGGGTCGCATAGTAGAAGTAGGTGAAGTAACATCGAATGTAGAATTCAAAACAGACAGTATTCAATATGATTCGATAGAGTTAAGCAAGAACAACAGTATTTACACACGTTGGCTAGCAGCTTCTACTCGTTCTGAAATTACCAAAACTTTTTATGATGAACCTATAAACAATTTGGTAGATCAGTTTTTTGATGATTTGGGGTCAGGCACTGGACAACAAAATTTGCGTAACCGAGTTTCTTCATCTGCATACTTTGAAACTCCATCAGTTTTATATGACCGTGCTACACATTACAGTTATGATATTCATGGAAATGTACATACACTAGTTCAAGAAAACCCCGATTTAAGAGAATTAGGTAATGATGTTAAAACCATGTACTATGAATACGAATTATTCAGTGGAAAAGTCAAACAAGTTTCTTATCAAAAAGGACAAGTCGATCAATTTATTCATCGATATGATTACGATGCCGACAATCGATTGTTAAGCGCTCAAACCAGTTTGGATGGAGTTATTTGGGATATGGATGCTGAATACAGATATTATAGACATGGTCCGCTAGCAAGAGTAGTTCTAGGCGAGAAATCGGTTCAAGGTTTGGATTATGCTTATACCATAAATGGTTGGATTAAAGGTGTAAATAGCGATTATCTTAATCTGAATGCAGATATGGGTAAAGATGGTGCTTCCGGGTCGGTGGTGGCTAAAGATGCATTCGGATATAGTCTAACCTATTTCACCGATGATAACGATTCTACCAACACCTTTTTAGGCGATTACAAGTCGATAGAATCGTCATCATTTTTAGGGAAAATCTACCATTCTCCGTTAATCAATACCTCGAGAAATCTCTACAATGGCAACATCAAGCACATGGTTACAGCCATCGGAGAATTTATGAAAAACGGAGAATCACCACAAGCAACCGTATATCATTACGATCAATTGAACCGATTAACCAACATGAATACCTATGCCAGTTTCAATTTTTCTAACCAATCATGGAATTCAGGTTCATTAAGCGATAATTATCAAAATAGCTTTACCTACGATGCCAATGGTAACATTTTAACCCAATACCGTAAAACGGCAAAGTCAAGCAATAAAGTTCAAGATCAACTCACATACCATTACCAACCCCATACCAATCAACTGACCTATGTTTCTGATGCTGTTGATCAAAATCACTATACCAACGATATTGATGATCAAACCTCAGATAATTACTCATACGATAAAATTGGAAATTTAGTCAAAGATAAATCCGAGTCAATCGATACCATTTTATGGAATGTGTATGGTAAAATCAAGGAAATTCGTCGGGTAGATACCAGCTCAAAACCTTGGCTAGCGTTTGAGTATAACCCTTCGGGACAAAGGGCTGTAAAAATTGTAAAACCAGACCACAACGATCAATTGTCGTGGATATACACCTATTACATCTACGATGCAACGGGCAATGTAATGGCTACCTATACCCGCAGAAATTATTTTGATGATATCGGTGATTCCAGCTTTGCTTTCGTAAACGATTGGATATACAACGAATTGGGATTAACGGATTTGCAGGATTTTATGGAATCTAAATTCAGCTACAACAGTCAATTTATCAACGATTGGATTGAATTTTTATCGACCAATGAATTGGCAGCTGGGGTGTTTGATGAGTTTCAGCCAGATGACTTTTTGGGATGGGATGCTACTTTGGTACCCGCGGTATTGAGCAACTTTGCACACAGTCCAAATGCATCGCCCACCGAGAATGATGCCTTGCTGAACGCCATTCTTTCAAATCAACAAAGCAACTTTGTTTCCTCGGTATTGAATTCGGGTACTGCTGTGCTGAACAACGCGTTAACCGGCATTTTGAGCAATGATCCTACAGATTTGTTGCTGAATTGTATGGCTACGAACAATCCAGTTGGATTAAATAGTGTGTATGTAAGTTTAGGAGGCAGTCCAACGCCACCTCCTACCAATGCCAGCAGAATTGCTTATATACGCAGTTTTCCGCCACCTACCATAGCAGCCCAAATTTCAGCGATAGAGAGTATTTCAAACTTGCAAAACTATTTCTCAAGCTGTTTGAACACGAGCATGATTTACAATTCATGGAACAGTGCTCAGCCCAACATTTCGTTTATTGATTTGTTTGATGCGTGGTCGGGTTTAGGCGATACATCGTTAATTCTCGATGTACTTCAGAACCATTATTCCAACGATGCACACTTAAGAATCCTACTCAAAGAGGTGAGAACATTGCAGCAGTTGTATCAATTGGCATCCAGTTCTAATTATTCCACATTTGTAAATCAATCGATCAATTCTACGAGTTATGTTGATTTATCGTTTGTGATGTATCAGAGTTCAGCGCTCACATTCAGTAGTTATTTAAAAATGGTGAGAACGCATTTTGGGTCAACTACGTATTCGAGTATGATGTCGGACATTGGGGAACTGCTAAAGTTCGGAAAGGACATTACCTGGCAGGAGCAGCATATTTATGGAAGTTCGAGATTGGGAATGTATCAATCGGGTCAATTATTGGTTAAATACAAATATAAATACAGCGATACCTTGCAAATTTACTTGGATTCAGTTAAATTCGATAGAAATACCGCACGAGCCATGCGCAGGATGAGTCAAAAACAATACGAACTAACCAACCATTTGGGCAATGTATTGTCGACGGTATTGG
>CAYPYX010000127.1:0-4462 GCA_964415065.1 uncultured Rhizobium sp. | reverse complement strand
AGATGTTATTGAAATTCAAAAAAAAACACCCATGTTTTCGTGGGTGTTTTTTATATCGCGTTGGTGTGCGTTGGTGTGCCTATTTTTCAATTTATGGTAAAGTTATTCATACCAAATCTGTTTTATTGAAAATTAATCCAACTATTTAGGGGGCTACAATTTGTTGAGTTAGCTTAATCATTGTCTTAAAGGAAATATCAGGATGCGCAACTTGATTAACTGTCCCAACTACAAAGATGTTCTCTTCTGGACTGTAAAAGGCCAATGCCCCAGAAAGTCCTGAATGTCCAATAAAGTAGGGCACCGCACCAGTTGGGTTAAAAATCCATGGAAGTTTAAACAAGTGAATTCCTATGCCTGATATCATAGGAAAAAAAATTCTATTCCATTCTTGCAATTCACTGATGTACTCCTTCGGAAATATCTTTCCGGTAAAAAATGCTTCAATGAAAATTAGCATATCCCTTGTCGTTGAAACCATTCCACCGTCAGCCCCAAACGATGACATTGCTTGCGGAATGTTCAATTCGTTGGACTTGTAATATAAAGTCTTTGGTGTTCTGTCGGATGTGTCTTGATAGAGATACGTATTTGTCAAACCAAGTGGTTCAATGATATTCCCTTTGCAAATTTCCGAATACGATTTATGTGTTATTGTCTCAATAATTTTCCCTAAAAGTTGAAAATTGGCATCCGAATAGTTTGCTTTCCCTTTTGTTCCAGGTGCAAAAAGCGGTGTCATTCTTTTTGTTCTTTCAATTGCTTGTTCAAAGGTCCAATATTGATCCCTGCCATCTGTTATTTCTTTTTCTAAACTCTTGCCACTTTTTTCTTTGCCTTGAAAGTAGTCCGGAAGACCTGAAGTATGAGAAAGTAAGTGTTTAATAGTGAGTTCATTGGAGTAATCTTTCCCTTTGTAAATGTGCAGTCCTGATAAAATGGATTGATCAATGTATTTACTGATTGTATCGTTAAGACTCAGTTTGCCTTCTGCCCTTAATTGAAGAATTATAGCAGTGGTAAAAAGTTTTGTTGTACTTGCAATAAAATACGGTTGTTCTATGCTCAAATTACCTGATGCCCCTTGCCATGTTAATGTGTCTTTTTTTAAGGCAAAAGTTGTCCCAAAGACTTTTTTATTATCAACTGTATTATCCAGTACGGTTTGTAAACTTTTTTCTTTCTCAGATGTCATTTGTCCGAAGGTTGTCCTCACAATTATAAAACAAATAATTATTGTAAATTTTCTCATCATCGTTTTTTATCATTGGTGATATCAGGCAGCGGCATCACGCAGTTCTGACCCAGGGGAAGAATTACAGCAAAACAGCCGGCCGATGCTACGAAATCCCGCAGGGATTCTTACAACACTTGCAGCCGCTAGCCAACACTACGAAATCCCTCCTGACTTTCTCAACATCTAAATTAGATACGAAACTATTAAAAACATGAATAAATGCTCAAAAATTTCCGAAAACTTAACATCGATTGTTTTGAGTTCTTTTGTAATTGCATATTTGTATTCCAATACGTATTTTTGTTATAAAGACACGTATTATGGTAACTAAGCTAACTTTGACTGTTGAGAAAGCAATTATTGAAAGAGCAAAATCCTATGCAAAAAACACTGGCCGAAGTCTTTCTGAATTGATTGAAAGTTATCTTGAAACTTTAACTGACGAAAGCACTGAGTCAGAATTGTCGCCAAAACTAAAAAATTTAGTTGGTTCGGTAACCCTTCCTGAAGATTTTGACGAAAGTAAAGAATTACGATCTGCCATCGAAAAGAAACATTTAATATGATCAAGATATTTCTTGACACCAACATCTTGGTCGATTTAATTGCAGATCGAAAACCTTTCAGCAAACACGCAATTGAAATTTTCAAAAATGCTGAATTGAAAAAAGCGGAACTTTTTACATCTTCTCATTCTATTGCAACCACACATTATTTGTTAAAGAAATATGTCGATGAGAAAACACTTCGAAGTATCATGCTCAACCTATTAGAATTAGTTCAAGTAATTCATGTGGATCTTGATATAACGAAAAAAAGTTTACTTTCCAATCATAAGGACTTTGAAGATGCGATCCAAATTTTATGTGCTTCATCAATTTCAAACATAAACTACATCGTCACACGCAATATAAAAGAATTCAAAACCAGTGAAATAGAGGTATTAACTCCAGATGAAATGTGCCTTAGATTTAAGCTTCGGGTTGGTTAAATTCGTTTGGTGACGTTATCCGTGCACATGAAGCTTGGCAAACAAAGTCCGGATGCGAGGTGGCTTCGATTTCGGAGATTCTTTTTAGAGGGTTAGTCGATTTTTCTGCTTTTTCAAATTTTTATTTTTCTATTTTTCTCGGGGGATGTTAACGCGAAATCGTTGACAAATTCTCTGTAAACATTTGTATTTATTGGGCTTCCCGCCATTTCGTAGGATGTAAATTCGATTTGATCATTATGTCCCGATATAGTGACATGTCACTATATCATTTTATATTTTTATACTTTATATTTGTCCATGTCGACTCTCTTAAGTCATTGACTTTCGGATATTCTTCCGCGGAACCCATTCCCAAAACTTCGTTGTACAATTTAAAGTTCTCCTCGATCATGAGCCGGGCATTGCCTGTAACTCAAATAGCGAAGCTGTGCGGTGGTAGGGAAATTGAAGGTTTAATTACGTAATAAAGTAAATATGAAAGATGACGAAGATATTACTTACCAATTTTTAATAGCTCAATAGCTCGGAGACATCATTTATCAGCCATAGGGAAATTAATTGATTTGGAGTGATATCAGCACGAGGCGTTTGGCATTCAAAAAAAGCAAAATAATATTAATAAAATGAGAGTATTTATAAGTTGGTCAGGAGAAAGAAGTAGACGAATTGCTGAATTACTTGATGATTGGCTTCAATGCGTAATCCAAGCAGCTGACCCATGGATGTCAAGCAAAGATATTGACCGTGGAGCATTGTGGTTTTCAGAAATTTCAGATCAATTAGCAAATACATCTATTGGTATAATCTGTTTAACAAAAGAAAACAAGCTGAAACCATGGATTCTTTTTGAATCCGGAGCTTTAGCAAAAGGAATTTCATCCAATAGAGTTTGTACTTTTTTAATTGACTTAAAACCAACTGACATAGAAAACCCTTTGGCTCAATTCAACCACACAAAACCAGATAAAGAAGGAGTTTGGGAATTGGTGAGGACGATTAATTTATCTTTAAAGGAAAAGGGACTAAAAGAGACAACTTTAGAAAAAGTATTTGAAACATATTGGAAACAATTTGAAGATAAATTTAAAGTAATACTAAAAGAAACTCCTGATACTGAGCTTGAGGAAGCAAGAAGTGAAAATGATATTCTACTAGAAGTTTTATCTTCGGTAAGAATGATGGATAAAAGGATTAGACGAATTGAGAGTGAAGATAATTACAAGAATGAAAGAGATTTTCTTAGCCTAAATTCAAGAAATGATACGAATAAGAAAATTGAATCAGTAATTCATGACTTTGTACTAAAAGGAATACCTAAAGAAATAATTGAGGATATGTTAATGAAAGAATACAATGTAAATCCAGCTTTAGTGAAAAACCTTATCGAATTATACTCATCAAAATACAAAGACAATATAAAAGTATAAAACTAAACCAAACATGAGTTTGGCGTCAGACAGAGTGATTGGTAAACTTGAATCATTGTACTCTGAAGCCAACCCAAAAGCGTTATGAATCAACTCAAAGATAACCCAAAAAGAAAGAAATTGAATGAAAAAAATAGACCTTCATACACATACTATTTCAACAATAAGCGACTATCCATTTGACTTTGATCTTTCAAAAGTTAGAGAGTATGTTGACAAATTGAGAATAGATGCTCTAGCTATTACTAATCACAACATTTTTGACTTAGCACAATATTTACAAATTAAAAACAGTCTTACAATCACAGTTTTCCCAGGCATTGAAATCAACTTAGAAGGCGGTCATATTTTGGTTATAGCTGATTCAGACGAATTTGAAATTTCAAACTTTGAAGAAAAGTGCAAGCTAGTTTCTGCACTAATTAAAATAAATACGGACACGCTAACTATTGCTCAATTCAAAAACATTTTTACAGAACTTCACAAATATATTCTAATACCACATTACGACAAAAGTCCTGAAATTAGAAAAGCAACTATTGCAGATTTGCAACCTTATATTTCATCAGGTGAAGTAGCTAGTATCCCAAAATTCAAAAGAATGATGAAAGAGCAGAACGCGCTAACCCCTGTTCTTTTTAGTGATTTACGTTTTAGTAGTAGTTTAATTGACTTTCCGACAAGACACACTTTTGTTGACCTAAAAGAAATTTCGATAGCAGGAATTAAATCATGTTTTGCTGACAAATCAAAAATCTCACTAACAAAAGAAAGTGGTAATGATTTTTTTCAAGCTACCGATGA
>CAYPYX010000126.1:0-4466 GCA_964415065.1 uncultured Rhizobium sp. | reverse complement strand
TCCCATTAGAGGATGATGGCGGAGGTTTAATTAAGTATTTGGTATTGGGTGGCTTCCTGGGGGTGATGGTGGTGTCGTTTTGGATAATAATTAAAAGGGTCGGATTAAGTTAATTTTTGTAACGGAGAATAGTTTTGAGTAAAAGTATTTTAGGTGTTTATTCAAATTTAAAATCGCGAATAAGCCGAAATGAATTGATTAAAGATTCATTTTGGGCTTTGTTAGGCAATTTTTTCGGAAAAGGGTTGTCATTTGCTGCTGGAATTTATGTGGCTAGGTTACTAGGGTCTGAAGTTTTTGGAGAATATGGCATGATTCGAAATACCGTAGTTTCAATGTCGATATTATCAACTTTTGGCTTGGGATATACTGCAACCAAATTCATAGCGGATTCCCGAAACTTAAGTAAAAATAAATTGATTGGTTTGGTTAAAACCGTTAATAAAATTACGTGGTTTTCAAGTGGTATTCTTACAGTTTTGGTTTTATTGTTTGCAAGGGAAATTGCTACAATTGCTTTTCGAGCAGAGCATTTATCCAATTCATTGAGAATTGTTGCTTTTTTGATTTTGTTTAATGCTTTAACTACAACACAAGTTGGAGTTCTTTCTGGATTTGGTGAATTTAAAAAAATGGCGAAATGGACAGCTGTTGTAGGGATTTTTACCTTTTTAGTCTGTGTATTATTGACGTTTAAGTATGGTTTAAATGGAGCGTTATTGGGATTGTTAAGTTCTCAAATTTTTAATTGGATAATTTTTGAATCAATAATTAGAAATTATTTACGGGCAATAGTAAAAAGGGGTTCTGAAGCTTCGAAAAGTAATACTATGGAATTAATTAAATTTTCAATTCCAGTAGCTATGCAAGAGGTTTCATATTCGATTTTAAGTTGGGTCACTAGTTATGTCTTTATTAGGTACTCTAGTTATGAAGAATTTGGTGTTTATAATGCTGGAATGCAAATCAGTGTAATGATATTGTTTATTCCTGGAATTTTGAGAAATGTATTTTTATCGCATTTGTCATTTTCAGTTAAGGATATTGATTCAAACAATAGAGTATTGAAACATACAATTTTAATAAATTTGGTTTCAACGATAGTTCCAGTTGTGGTCGTATTGATATTTTTAAATCCAATACGGGATATGTTCGGCACAAAGTTTTCGAATTTATCGAGTGTAATTATATTATTGGCTTTGAATACAATACCTATGAGTATTATTAATGTATATACACAGTCGTTTATTTCCCACGGTAAAAATTGGGTATTGTTTTGGGTGAAATTGGTAAAGGATTTGTTGATAATAATTTTATTTATAATAATTTTATTTATCGGTATTCCAGTTATTTCAGTTAGTCACTCAGAAGCACTTTCTATATCATTGCTTTTTACTAATTTATTATTTGTGGTTATAATGTTTTTATTAAATAAAAATAAAAACTATGTTTTTAAATTTTAGATATTGAAATTTCGATTAATTTATCTTTTTTATACGAGTATTGTAGTATCATTACTATCTCAGCTACCTAATTTTGTTGATAATAAAATAACGCAATATTTTCAAGTTGTATGGTTGCTACCAATATTGGGTTTACTGTATAAGGTCCAATTTAAATTAAACGATGTAATTGTGAAAATGTTAGTTGCAATTCTCGTTTTAGTGTTTTTTGTTTCTTTTATGGTTGCCTTAGACTCTAATCTATATCTAAAATCTCCACATTTATTTAATTTAATAAAGAGTATATTCATTTTAATTATATCATACAATTTTTCATTTTATGAGAATTTAGATAAATTTAGTTATAAATTAGGTTGGATATCTTTGTTTACCGGAATAATATTGTGTTTAGGAGTCTATATTCATTCATTTGCGGAGGGTTTTGATGTTACGAGTCGGGTTTATGCATATGCAGCAAAAAATTCAATCTCTCAAATAATTTTAACTTGTGTTGTTTTTGCCTTTTTTTTAATTCCTTCTTCAAATAGTTTTTTTGGTGTTTCAATTTCAATAATGAAATTATTATTCATATTGCTCTCATTGTATATGCTTTTTATTTTGAAAAGCAGAGCTACAATTTTTGGTATAACTTTCTTTATTTTATTGATATTAAGTCGTAATGATGTAAAACCTAAATTGGTATTATCTATCTTAATATTATTATTCATTTTGATTTTAATTAGTTTTTCTCAACTGCGTAATATTTTGTTTTTGAGTGTTCTTTTTGCTGGAAGAAATGTGGACGATTTAAATGATGTGACAAGTGGCCGAGTAGATTTATATAATGAATTTCCAACTTTATTTCTGCAAATGCCAATTACAGGACATGGTTTCATATTTAATGAAAGTTTTCCATTGTCTGTGCTATTAGATTATGGTATTTTCGGTGGTATTCTAGTTTTTTTTATAGTATATATACCTATTTTTTATGGTAAGAAAATGTGGTGCTTAAGGAATGATAATTTTGTTGCAGCATATATTTCCATTGTATTGATTTACATGTTTAATTCTTTATTTGAACAACAAGCGCCATTAGGCCCAGGTGTTAAAAATTTCATGTTATGGGCATCTTTGGGATTTATTATGAACTACAGAATTTCAAAGGAGCAAGCTCGATATTAATACAGTGATAATTAATAAATTAAAAAAGATGATGTTGGATAGGTGTTAAATCGTTTCAATGTTTATTTACTCGAAAAAATGAAATTTAAAAAAATAGTGATTTTACATTCCCACCTTTCGGGTTATTTTTTGAATTCCGTATGTCATTTTGTTAGTCATTTCCCTAGTGAAATACATTTGTTTTGTAAAGAACCAGATGAAAGTCAAGCTCCTTATGAATTAAATATCAAACTAAATAATCTTCATGTTTATTACATTGATGATCTGAATTACAATGATTTGAAAAGTTTAATTGTTGAAATAAATGCTGATACAATAGTTTGTGGTGGATGGTCGAATCGATTATATAATAAATTGGTGAGAAAGTTTAGATTTTCATCAACATGTGTAATAATGATGGATAATCAATTTCATGGGACCATAAAACAATATGTAGGATTGTTGTATAGTCGTTTGTTTATAGTTCCTTATTATAGTTACATATGGGTTCCTGGTGAATTGCAAAAGAAATTTGCATTGAAATTAGGGTTTAAAAACAAACAAATAAGAACAGGTTTATATGTTGCAGATCAGAGATTTGACAAGCCAATAGCACCTACTAGTATCTCCAAAGTATTTTATTTTGTTGGGCGTTACGTTAAGGAAAAAGGCATTTTAGAGCTAATAGATGCTTTCACGCGTTTTTCAGCAGAAGAGTTAGATGGCTGGGAATTACATTGTTATGGTACAGGTCCATATTCTGAAAAATTACCATATCATCCAAGTATAAAACATTTTGGGTTTATTCAACCTGAAGATTTAATCAAATTATCGGAGCATACAGGTGTATTTGTTTTACCCAGTTTATTTGAACCTTGGGGTGTTGTTGTACAGGAATTCGCGCTTGCTGGGTTCCCTCTTATACTTTCTGATAAAGTTGGTGCAGGATTAGAATTTGTTGATGAGAAAAATGGCGTAATTTTTAATTCTAATGATTTGAATTCTTTAAAAAAATCTTTGAGCAATATTATCCAATCAAGTCAAGAAAAACTTCTTGAAATGAGCAAATTTAGTCAAATTAAAGGACGAAGTTTAACGGTAGATAAGTGGTGCGAAACGTTAGATTCTTTTGATAAATACAATTAAAATTATGAATAATTTTAATTGTATTCATTTAGTTTCCTCTATAGATGTTTCTACAGGTGGTCCTGCAAGAAGCATTACCGCTGTTGTACAGGGTATTTTAGATAATTCTACGAACAAATGTTTGATCTTAACCAGAGAATCTCCTTTTCCAGAATTAGGATTATTGTCTGAACCAAGTGAAACTGTAGTGTTTTTTCAGAATGGAGCTTTTGGTCGATTTAAGAATTTTAATCTTAATAATCTAATAAAGGATAAAACCGTTATGCATGGACATGGCATATGGGAATTATCAACCAATCAATTATGTAATTTTGCTATTAAGAATAATTTACCATACGTAATTTCTCCTCATGGAATGTTAGAATCTTGGGCGCTAAAGCAAGGTCGTTTAAAGAAAAAAATCGCATCTTGGATTTATCAATTTAATGATTTAAAAAATGCTGCTTGCATTCATGCAACATCACTTAAAGAAGCAGAAAGTATCCGAAAGTTAGGTTTTAAGAATCCATTGGCAGTTATTCCGAACGGCATAAATTTACAAGGAATAATGCCTGTATTTGAATCCGTAAATTTTGTAAAAAAGAAGTTATTATTTCTTTCTCGAATATACCCTGGAAAAGGAATTGAGAATTTACTTCTTGCATGGAAGGAATTACCGGAAGTAATTAAGGAAAATTGGACCTTGGAAATTATTGGAGATGGAGAATTGAATTATGT
>CAYPYX010000125.1:0-4537 GCA_964415065.1 uncultured Rhizobium sp. | reverse complement strand
ATTGATGGTTACGATCGAATGGTTCGTTTGTCGGACGCGCCCGTTATGATTATTGAAGGGGATGAGTATTTGACATCGCCGGTGGACCGTACTCCCAAATTTTGGCATTATAAGCCGCATCACGCCATGATTACAGGTGTGGCTTGGGATCATATCAATGTGTTTCCTACATTTGAGAACTATGTATATCAGTTCGAGGAATTTTTAAAAACCGTTGAAAACAACGTGTTTTACTATTCCGAAGATGAAGTGTTGCAGCGGATTTGTAATCGCAACTTTATCGGGGATGTTTTGACTCCGGAATCGAATTTGATTGGGGGAAACAGTTCTGCTTCTGAAAATAAAGATTTGATGGGTAGTCAAGATTCTGCCTATGAAACATCGGAATTAATTGGGGAAATTAAACCTACAAATTTCAAAACAGTGAACTTCGAATCGTATTCGGCGCCCGAATATACCAACGGCACATCGGGTGTGGTGGTTTTGGGACAATATCAATTACCGTTTTTTGGTAAGCACAACGTTGAAAATGCGGCGGCCGTGGTTAAAATGGCCGGTTGTTTAGGAATTTCTGCCCACGATGCTTGGTCGGCTTTAGAACAATTTCCAGGAACGGCCAAACGATTGGAAAAATTGAAAGATACTCCCGAAGAAGTCGTTTTCCGAGATTTTGCTCATGCACCTTCCAAAGTAAAAGCAACGGTTTCAGCGGTGCGGGAACAATATCCGAATCATCGATTTATCGCTGTGTTTGAATTGCATACCTATTCGAGTTTAATGCCTGAGTTTATGTCGCAATATTCAGGTTGTTTTCAAGGAGCAGATGAAACCTTGGTTTTGTTTGATCCCCATGTATTTGAAATCAAGAAAATGGACGTCCCAAGCAAAGAAACCGTTTATTCCCGAATCCAAACCGGAGAAGTTTTCAATAGTGCCACAGAATTGCATCAACGAGTTCAAGAATTACGCAAACAAACCGATAAACCCACGGTTCTTCTGTTGATGTCGAGCGGCAATTTCGGCGGGCAAGTTTTTTGAGAATTTGAATGAATTATTTCAAAAACCCATAAACCGTAGAAAACAACTTGCCGCGGTATCCTTTTTTGGCTAACAAATTCTGAGTATCGTTGGGGTAGGTGCGGTTGGAAAGGAAAATGAACACCGTTCCAGTTCCTTTGTCGGCAAAGCACCAAATACCTGTAAATCCGGTGTGCCCAAATATACCACGAGGCGCGTAATCGAATAAATTAGAACCTTTAATTTCCGGATTTAACGTGTAATTCGGGTAACCATTGGGTTTGTCAAATCCCAATCCCCGATAATTGTCGCCTTGTTCAAACGTTTCTGTAAATAAATCTACGGTGCTACTTTTTAAGTATCGTTTTCCATCCCATTCCCCTTCATTCAAAAGCATTTGCATCAATTTAGCTAAATCTTCTGCACTGCTGAACAATCCAGCATTCCCAGAAACTCCACCCAATAAAGCGGCAGTTGGGTCGTGAACATATCCCTGAATTAAACCACGCGGACTGTTTTTGTCGATTTCTGTTGGAGGCACAATGTTTTTTAGAGAAGTCGTGTGAGGTAAATACTGGGTTCTTAAGAGTCCCATCGGCAAATAATACACTTGTTTTAAGTAATCATCCAAACTCATTCGCGTTAAGTGCTCTACCAGTTTTCCCAAAATAACCGCATTCAAATCGCTGTAAATCATGGCGGGAGGATTCTTTTTATCAAATTCAACCGTAGGCTCCACCCGTTTAATCATATCCCAAACAATCTGCGACAATTCCTGTTGTACCATCCATTGATCACTTAGAGGAATATTTTGTGGAATCTCTTCCGAGTAGTGATGTGGGTCTCCAAAGAAATGATCCTTTTCCTCAGAAGCGATTTTGTTGGGGGATGCAGGCAGTAAAATATTTCCGGC
This sequence comes from uncultured Rhizobium sp., assembly GCA_964415065.1. Lineage (GTDB taxonomy): Bacteria > Bacteroidota > Bacteroidia > NS11-12g > UBA955 > VMCP01. Next base: position 2,607 of record CAYPYX010000125.1, on the reverse strand, counting down.
TGAGTCGATGTTTAAATTCGGATATTTCTCCAATAGTTCAGCATAAGATGATTTTTTAAAATTCTTCAAATCCCTCATCAAAGGAAGCGTAGCAGGTAAACCCGTTCTGTGCAACAAAAACTGGTGGATGGGAATTTCTCCCCAGGCAGTTTTTCGTGCTTCTTTCAAATATTTACCTATGGGTTCGTGGAGTTTAATTTTCTTTTGGTCATACAACTTCATGATAGCCAAGGTCATCCCCATGGTTTTTGTAACCGAAGCAATATCGTAGGGTGTATTTCTGGAAACCGGAATTTGCGCATTCTTCAAAGCCGGAGTGGTGTATGTACCTCGAGATATATCCACCATTACTTTCCCCTCTTTTAACACCAGCAATTGTGCAGTTTGGGTTACTTTTTCCGCCATCATGCTATCCATTATAAGGTCTAATTTTTTACGTAAATCGTGTCCTTGTGAAGTAGCCAAAGGATGCCATTCCAATGATTGACTCCAGGGGTTGGTACTGAAGTTATTTCCTCGATGATACTGCGAATTAATGGCAACAGGTAAAGTGCCTTTAACTCCAAATTCACCAAAAATAGCGTCGATGGCCGCTTCTTGATAGGACGAACCCGTTTCAAATCCCAAAACCGTTAAAACCGGTACATCCAATTTTTGAAGTGCGTATGCATTACCCACATGAACAAATACAATTTGATCGGTGTAGTTGGTTAATCGCAAGAATTCCAATAAATTAGTTGGGAGTTCACGAGGTTGATTGGAGAACATTTTTTGCGCTCCGTTAAACACAATTTTCACTCCTTTTTTGGATTGTATGTAATCCAATAAATCCTGTGCATCGGAAAAATGGTGTGCCCAAATAATGCCAACGTGGGCATAATTACGGATGCGATCCAAAAGAGGTTGAGTGATGGTTTTTCCGAAGGCCACCAACCAAACGGTATCGTTTTGAAACGGCATTAATGGAAGTAAATCCTCATTATTATTGCGAATGCAAATGCTCTGCTGTGCAAAATTTAGGTCGGATCCCGTAAGTTCCTTTCCTCCCAATTGAACGAATTCTTGATAAATGGAATTCATTTTTTCTTCTATTTTTTCGGGGGACAGGGGAGCGAATTGACTCAATCCCAGTTCGTATTTCGCCAATAAAATTCTGCGCACCGATTGGGCTATTTGTATGCTGTCCAAAATACCTAAACGCATGGCTTTGTCGGCTGAATCAATGATTTTTTCAATTTGATCTGGAAAACACAAAACATCATTTCCCGCTTTTAAGGCCATAATTCCAGCAGAAACCGGAGAGTAAAATTTGCTGATTCCCTTCATGTTCATGGCGTCGGTAAATATCAAACCATCGAATTGCAATTCTTCACGCAATAATTCAGTTACTATGGGACGAGACAAAGAAGCAGGCATGTTCGAAGTAGTATCGAGTAACGGGATTTTCAAATGGGCCACCATGACCGATTTTACCCCGTTTTGAATGAGTGCTTCAAACGGAATTAAGTCTTTTTGTAAACTGGTGGGAGTGTGATTCACCACGGGTAAATCTTTGTGTGAATCGACAAAGGTGTTCCCATGTCCTGGGAAGTGCTTAGCACAGCCCCAAATGCCTTCCGATTCCAAACCTTCGTTAAAGGCAGATGCCAATTTGCTAACAGTCATGGGATTATCTCCGAAACTGCGGAATCCGATTACGGGATTGTTGGGATTGGTATTCAAATCAACTACGGGAGCAAAATTGATGTGTACTCCCAATAATTTGAGCTGTTTGGCTTGATATTTTGCAGATAAATAAGCAAGTTTGGGATTGTTGGATGCTCCTATGGTTAATGCGTATGGGAATTTTTCAATGTGGTCCAATCGCATTGCAGGACCCCATTCGGCATCCATTCCAATAAGTAAAGGAATTTGAGCTTGCTGTTGCAGAAAGTTAACTGCATCTATATGGGTTTGAGGTGTTCCTTGGAAAAATATCACACCACCAATTCCCAAGTTTTCAACTGCATAATGAACGGATGGATCCATCATTTCATCGCGGGTCCAAGCTGGAATCATGAGGGTTTGAGCGACCATTTTCTTAAAGGTCATTTTCTTTAATATACTATCCACCCATTTTACGGCATACGGATTAGGCATCGCCTTTTTTACGCCTGGTTCGTTTTCAGTATTTAATTGAGGTTTGGCATGATATTTTGGAGCCGAATAAACATCTCCCGAAAAACGTGTTGAACGAAATGCAACTCGTTTACTTATTTGGTTGGATGCATGAACGTTTGGAGCCGAATAAACATCCCCCGAAAAAAATAAAAACTGAAAAAATATAAACCAAACGATGAATCGCGGTGGTAAAACGATGGAAATTGAGCGATAGGATATAGGACTGGGCTGGAAATTCATGAATTCAATAGCAAAATGAGTGAACCTACAAATTAAGTTAAGGAAAGCGGAAATCAAAAACCCGCGGGCTTCGTATTTTTTACTAAATTTGATTTTTTTAAAAAAATGTAAACCTCGGGCAACGACGAACCAAGCTAACGTGTCAATTAATCGCGATAGCCAAAACATCGTGCGCTATGACTATACGAAATGACAGACAAAGAACTC
>CAYPYX010000124.1:0-4549 GCA_964415065.1 uncultured Rhizobium sp. | reverse complement strand
CCTATGCAGGAAATCTAGAAAACTTGAGGGATTTAGAAGGATCTAGTAACTACGAGTTTCAAAAAGTTGATATCACCAATGCAACGGAAGTAGAGAACTTATTTCAGTCCCAAAAAATTGATTCTGTCATTCACTTAGCTGCAGAAAGTCACGTGGATAGGAGTATCACCAATCCGTTGGATTTTGTGATGACCAATGTGGTAGGTACCGTAATTTTGTTAAATGCTTTTAAAGCTTTTGGAAATGTAGAATCAGGTAGATTTTATCATGTAAGTACCGATGAGGTATATGGAACTTTGGGGGATGAAGGAAAGTTTACTGAAACAACTCCATATTCACCCAATTCTCCCTATTCAGCGAGCAAAGCTAGTTCGGATCATTTTGTTAGAGCCTACGGTGAAACTTATCACATGCCATTTGTTATAAGTAACTGTTCAAACAATTACGGTAGTCATCAGTTTCCAGAAAAACTTATACCATTGATGATACACAATATTAAAAACAGCAAACCATTACCCGTTTATGGGAAGGGTGAAAATGTTCGTGATTGGTTGTGGGTAAATGATCATGCGGCTGCTATAGATGCAATTTTTCACCAGGGAAGATTGGGTGAAACTTACAATATTGGTGGAAATAATGAATGGAAAAATATAGATTTAGTTAAGAAATTATGTGAAATCATGGATAGAAAATTGGGCAGAAATGCGGGTGAATCTGAAAAATTGATTACCTATGTAACTGATCGTGCCGGACATGATTTTAGATATGCAATTGATGCATCCAAATTGGAAACAGAATTAGGATGGTCTCCCAGTGTGAATTTTGATCAAGGGTTTGAAAAAACAATTGATTGGTACTTAGAAAATGAAGAATGGTTAAATAATGTGACTAGTGGAAACTATCAGTCATATTATGAAAAAATGTACGAGAATCGTGAAACTTTATAATACACTTAGCAGAACAACAGAGGAATTTACGTCTATCATCCCCCAAAAAGTGGGAATTTATGTATGTGGACCAACCGTTTACGGAGCTCCTCACTTGGGTCATATAAGAGGTCCTATCGTATTCGATGTATTACGACGTTATTTAATACAACAGGATTATCAAGTCCGTTTTGTCCGAAATATTACAGATGTTGGCCATTTAGTTGGCGATGCAGATGAAGGTGAAGATAAGCTGCAAAAACAAGCAAGACTGGAGCAATTAGAACCTATGGAAGTGGCTCAAACCTATACCGATATGTATAATTCGGTGATGGATCGTTTGAATGTAATACGACCCAGTATTGAGCCTAAAGCTAGTGGACATATCATAGAACAAATTGAGATGATTCAAGCCATTCAACGTGAAGGTATGGCATATGAAGTAGATGGTTCTGTTTATTTTGATGTTGAAGCATACAGAAATGCTTCACTTAATTATGGTGAATTAAGCGGTCGTGTTGTGGAAGACTTAGTTGCTGGGGCAGGAAGTCAGAGTAGGGATTTGGAAGGTCAATCCGAGAAGAAAAATCCCAATGATTTTGCTTTATGGAAAAAGGCAAGTCCTGAACATATCATGCAATGGTCGTCGCCTTGGGGCAAAGGATACCCGGGATGGCATATTGAATGTAGCGCAATGTCGGCTAAATATTTGGGTGAGCATTTTGATATTCATGGAGGAGGTATGGATCTACTATTTCCGCATCACGAATGTGAAATTGCACAGAGTAAAGCAGCACATAAACATACCCCTGCAAAGTATTGGATTCACCATAATATGATTACCATTAATGGTCAGAAAATGGCTAAAAGTTTGAATAATGGAATCAAAGTGGAAGAATTGTTTTCGGGAAAACACGAATTGTTAAGTCGTGGGTTTGGACCTGCAACTTTGCGATTTTTTGTGTTACAAGCGCATTATAGAGGCACTTTAGATTTTAGTGAAGAAGCATTATTAGCTTCTGATAAAGGATTAGCTCGATTGATTTCGGCAGAACAATTAATCAATAATTTAAAGGTATCAGATGTTTCTACAGTCGATTTTAGCGATTTAGAAATGGCCATTAAAGAAGCTTTAAATGATGATTTAAATACCCCAATTGTTATTGCGCAATTATTTGAGGCAGCGAGAAGAGTGAATTTGGTAAACGATGGAAAAGAAACACTGGATTTAAAAAACAAGGAATTAGCGCAAAAATTGTTTCAAGAATATTTCCGCGGAGTACTAGGAATACCTTCTAACCAAGATTCAGTCGATGATGGAACATTGGATTCTGTGCTGAAATTATTAATAGAATTGCGTTCTGAAGCAAAAAACAATAAGAACTATGCACTCAGTGACCAGATTCGGAATAAATTGAAAGAATCAGGAATTGAACTAATGGATTCCAAAGAAGGTACTACTTGGAAGAAAGCCTAATTTTATGCCAGGTCGTTTCACTTTTTTTTCGGAGTCAATACATCAAAATGTTGCTGAATTTTCTGAAGGCGAATTTAATCACATTGTTAAAGTAACCCGATACAGTTTGGGCGATTTAATTGAGTTTACAGACGGCAAAGGGCAACTCTACACAGGTAAATTGATTCAAATAAACAAACGGAATTGTTACGTTGAAATTTTCGAAACCATTGTACAAGAACCACCCAAATTGATAATAGCTATGGGGATTCTGAAGAATTCCGATCGAATGGAATGGGCCGTTGAAAAATGTACTGAACTTGGTGCATCGGTTTTGTTTTTTCTACATACTAAGAATTCAGAAAGAAGTAAAATTAATGTCGAAAGACTAAATAAAACAGCGATAAGTGCCATAAAACAATCACACACATCGTATTTACCAAGGATATCTGATTTGAATTTTAAGGAATTTATCATTCAGGTTTCACAGGATGAGTACCAACATTTAAATAAATATATTGCTTTCTGTGATATTGACTCGTTGGGTGATGATTTTGTTATAAACAATCAAGTTATTCCGATTAAAAATTTGATTTCAACAACGAAAGAATTGAGAAATGATGATTTAATCACAATAGGACCAGAAGGCGATTTTAGTCCAGAGGAAGTTAAATTGGCTTTATCAAACGGCTTTCGATTATTGGATTTAGGAAAACGAATTCTTCGTTCAGAAACAGCGGTGGTTTCAACTTGTGCCATTGCAAATTATAACAATTAGAGTGAGTAATATGCGTTTACAAACGTTTATATCTGTGTAATTTACGATTAATAGTTTAACTGTCTTTCATCTTTGTTTAAGAAACTAATCGAAACGCGCGAATCGATTTAAAAACAAACAAAAATGAAAAATTTATTAAACTCAGTAAGATTGTTTGGGAATGTGGGTAAGGATCCCATTATTACTCAATTTGAAAACGGAAACAAAGTGGCAAAATGGAGTATGGCCACCAACGAAAAAATCAAAAATTCTAAAGGTGAAACCGTGGACGATGTTCAGTGGCACAACATTGTAGCTTGGGGAAATGTGGCTACTGTTGTAGAAAAGTACGTTAGTAAAGGTACTCGATTATCGATAGAGGGTAAGTTGCATTATCGACGATTCGTGAATAAAGATGGGGAGGAAAAAGAAGTTGCTGAAATCATCGTAAAAGATGTTTTATTAGTTGAAAAATCGGGTAGTAGAAAAGCATTTTCTGTAACGGAATCTGAAGCGGAAGAAGAATTTGAGAATGTTGAAATTCCCTTTTAGTGAAATGTAGAACATTTAATAAGTAATTGAATTACTTGAACTACAATGGCCATTTTCGAATAGGATTTGGCCATTTTGCATTTAACGCAACTTTTTGAGCTTGAATTATTCTAGTGGTTATGGGGGATTGCTGTGAAAATTGAATTTTTTAAGGCATGGATCAAAAATTACTTAAAACCTGCATAGAATGTGATGAAGTAATCCGGGGTAGAACGGATAAACGCTTTTGCTCTGATTCTTGTAGATCAGCATTTCACAATCGAGATAAATTTCAGTTGCCCGCAACGTATCGATTAATTGATCATCGACTTAAACGAAATCGAAAAATATTAGAAAAATGCTACAAACTTTTAGAAAATATTGATACAAAACCGGGATTAATAGAACGAATGGATCCGCAGTTTGATAAAATGAATGTCAAAACACTGGGTTTTGCTTTTGATTATTACACCCACAAAGACTGGGTAGATGCCAAAGAATTTACATTTTGCTATGAATATGGCTATAGAATTACTGAAAATAATGCAATTGTGCTAATTAGAAGGATGCCTTTTGATGGGGACTCCGTATATTTTGTGTAATTTTGTAGTTTTAATTTTCACCATGAGTAAAAACCAAGAAGAGGGAAACAAATTTAATTTAAATGAACGTAAACCCGTAAGTAAAGACAGAGAAAGAAATTCCTCTGATAAAAATTCTGAATCTCGCGGGTCAGACAACCGTCGCCGTGATGATTCTGGTGGACGGGATTCTGGTTTCTCTCGCGGTGGAGAACAAAGTGAGAATCGAGGATTTAAACGTGATGGTTTCGGAGGAAATGATCGAAGAGGTAATTCAGGGGATAGAGATCGCAGATCA
>CAYPYX010000123.1:0-4565 GCA_964415065.1 uncultured Rhizobium sp. | reverse complement strand
ACTTAAACTAATTTTAGTATTTATTTGAAGTGATATTCTGACAAGAAATGATTAAAATAGAATTGAATTAGCCAAGTTTAGATTTTAAAATATTGTTTGAATTCCCGCTTCTGTAGGATTTGAACTTCTCAGCAATGAATACGACTCCCCATCCCCCGAAAAAAGTCAAAATTCCATAAACTGGAATCAAATATCGAGCACTTCCAACAGGACCAATGGTGAATAAATACACAGACATGATCAATACTAAAAGCCAATATAAATCTACAGGTAAAAATCGTTTGCAATAAACCAATCCCATTACAATAAATATCATTTTGATTGCATTTAATACTAAAAAAAAGAACATATAAATCCATTCTTTTAATGTTCTGTTGTTTTTTTGATTACCATCGTTTACACCCATAAATCCTGCCGATTTCTCCCAATTCCAAAACACCATAGCATCGTAGCGACCCGGATCAATTAGTGTAATTAGGGAGCCTTTTACATGTAAAATTAGATATTTAAATGGATTATTAATTATGGACTCTTTTACTTTTTGGGACATAAAATTTGCCACTTCTGATGGATTTTTTAATTGTTTAATTTCAATATATTCCTGTGAATAAATCGAATCAACTTGCTCAGAATTAAAAGATTTTAACAACAGTAATTTTCGGTTATAATCATAAGGATTGGTGATGGTAATACTTGATATAGTAGGAATCCCTAGGATTTTGTTTCCTCTATACATCCAAAATAAAACAAATCCAATGGGTAATATCCAAACCCATATTTTAGATTTTTTTAAATTGAATAAAATCATCAAGGGTAATAAAACAATGAAGACGGGCTTAATTGAAATAAGTAATGTTAATATTACAGAGATTTTCAACGGTTCATGTCTATGGTTTAATAGTATAACTATCAATGCACTTGAAATTACTTCCGGTACAGACATCACGCTGTAATAAGCGAATAATGGATAAGAAATAAGAAAAAGCACTAAGGTAGATGGGCTTGGTGCAAACTTTAATAAATTTGGATGATTTTCTACTAAAATTTGGCCAGATTTACTGTCTTTTAAATTCGTACGAAGATGTTTATTTATCTCAATTGGTTTCAATAGTTGATAAATTCCCCACGGAAGATAAATAGCGGCCAAAACTTGGAGAGTGAGAGCTAAATAAATTTTTTTACCTCCCATAAAAATCAGCAAAGAATACAATGGAGTTCTCCGATGAAATTGGTGTAATTTATCGAAATCGTTAATATAATTTGTAGTAATTTCTAAATCAAACAACTGAAAAGCTTCATTGAAATATTCCTGAGTGTCTAAAATATTCTGTGGATCCACTAAATGCTTAACAACCAACAAGACGATCCCCAAAATCCACAAAAATCCAATTGGAATCCCTTTCCAATGCACTTGTTTGTAAAAAAGCAATAAGGACCGCAACCGAATAAAAAAAGAATTCGCTCGATTAATGGGGTTCAGGAAATTAGAATGAATACTCATTTTTTATATTTCAATCGAAATATCTTGAAACAAATCAAATCAACCAATATTGAATTACAGATAATACAATAACGAAAAATAATAGGGCTACTTTCCATTCAAAGGCATTTGATTTGTATGACAGCATACTCAATAAAATCATAAAGAGAGCAATACCTAAAACTTGTGTGAATCGGTTCTTTAATTCCATTTTTTCAGGATTTACTAACTGTCCATTTTTGGATCTGAACTCTACAGCTTCATGTATTCGATGGTAAATTGGAGTATAAAGAATCCAGAAGGTATCTCCAATTGTAGTTTTGTAGTACTGATCCTGGTTACTCTCTACAGTAATAAACTGTTTTAAGTCGCCCTGATTTTCAGCAAGCGCATTTTCAATCGAAAGAATAAAATTAGAATTTTGATTGCTATCAACGGAACGGAAAACGGTTGAAGCGTTTATTTCGCATTTCTTGAGAACTAAAGCATAATCATAGGCTTTATTCATGCGATATTGTTCCCTGAATGAAGTTTCAAAATGCTCATTGGTTGATTTAAACGCCAAGAAACGCGGAGATGAAACTTCATCCAGAACAACAACTAATGATGTAATGATAAAGAATATAGATAATAATTCAGAAAATCGTCGGATTTTAAATTCCATAGTAGACCGACGAATTTAGGCATTAAATTTCGGTATTTGGATCCCATTGTTCTAGGAAATCCGCTACTTTTCTAACGAACATTCCTCCCAACGCACCATCCACCACACGATGATCATAGCTGTGACTTAGATACATCATATGACGAATTGCAATTACGTCGCCATGTTCGGTTTCTAGAACAGCTGGTTTCTTTCGAATTGCACCAACGGCCATAATTGCAACCTGAGGTTGATTAATTACGGGTGTTCCAAAAACGTTTCCAAAAGAACCCACATTGGTTAACGTATAGGTTCCTCCTTGAATTTCATCTGGAGATAATTTGTTCACTCGAGCACGATTAGCAATATCGTTCACTGCTCTTGTTAATCCTAACAAATTCATCGTATCTGCATTTCTAATAACTGGAACAATTAAATTTCCATTATTTTGTGCTACAGCCATACCCAAATTAATGTTCTTTTTACGGATGATTTTATCGCCATCCACGGATACATTAATCATAGGGAATTCTTTAATTGCTTTAGCTAAAGCCCACAAGAAAATAGGTGTGAAAGTAATGTTTTCACCTTCGCGTTTTTTGAACGAATCTTTAACTTTATTTCTCCAATTAACCAGATTGGTAACATCTGCTTCAACAAATGAAGTAACGTGAGGTGAAGTTTGTTTGCTCATCACCATGTGGTCGGCAATTAACTTACGCACGCGATCCATTTGAATAATTTCATCGCCATTATCTAAAGAAACTGCTGCTTTACTCACAGCGGGTTTACTCGGAGCAGGAGTACTTGTTGGAGATGAAGTACTTGTGGGAGATGAAGAGTTTGTAATTTCAGAAACAGTGGTAGCTTGTACTGAAGGTGTAGGAGCACTGCCACGATTAGCGATATACTTTAAAATATCAGCTTTGGTAACTCTACCCTCCAAACCTGTACCTTGAATGTTTTGCAATTCGTCAGAACCAATACCTTCTTGAGCAGCGATATTCATCACGAGCGGTGAGTAAAAACGACTACCGGTATTATTTTTAGTTGCTGTAGATTCCGATTGAATTGAAGCAATTTGATTTTCGATAACTGCAGCAGCTTGTACCGCTTCTACCACATGTGCAGAAGTTGTAGCTGGAGCAGCATTAGAGGTTGAAACAGCGCCTTCACTTGCTTCACCATCTATCATTGCTATTGGTTCACCCACTTTTACCACATCACCATCCTGAAACAACTGTTTAGTTAATATACCAGCTTCTGTTGAAGGAATTTCATTGTCCACCTTATCTGTGGCAATTTCTACGATAGGTTCGTCTTTTTCAACACGTTCACCCACATTCTTCAACCAGCGAATTACAGTTGCCTCGGTGATACTCTCACCCATTTTAGGCACTAAGATTGGTTTTTCTGCCATAATAAATTGAAATGCAAAGTTCGTGATTTTTACCCTTAAGTACAAATAATGCAGAAAATCTGAGCCGCCTTATTGTATAAATGTCCTTTATTTGTTTGCGAATTCCCCAATTTATTGTTCTAAATCATTGGATTCCATATCAATTTTAAATAAGGTTAATAAATCCTTAACTTGTTCCTTTTTAATAAAATCGAACGTTTTATCGTAAGCATGGTACAAATTTCGATACATTCGGATCAACACGTTTTCGGAATCACATGGTTGATAATATGCAGTATCTTTTTCTACTTTTATAGTTTTCAAAAACGCATCAATGCTGTCAGATGAAAATATTTGACCTTTAGAGAACGGATTGATATAAAACAACACATTTTTAACTTCGTTGATATTAAGCTCATCACGATTGTACACTCCATCCCAATTGGGTTCGGCTTCCATCCTACAATAAGCCAATACAAAATGCTGAGGTAAATTCACGCCAAAAACGGGCAATCCCAATGCTTTTGCTACAGTTGCATATAAAATGGCTAAACTTATTGGATTTCCCATTTTAGTCTCAAGAACTCTATTTACAAAAGAATTATCTGGAGAATGGTAATTATTAGAGTTTCCTTTGAATTGATAAATTTCAAAGAACAAATGATTCAAAATCTGAATCTGATCTAATGGATTTCTGACTTTGGAAAGCTTGACCCAAGCATCAATTCTCAATTGATTTAAATGCGCTAGCATCATACCTTCTGTTAATCCAGGGTATTGAATCCGTGTAGCCAAGATCCATGCTTGAAAATCCGTCTTTTTTGGATTGGATTTCCAATCAATTACATCTTGACAAAGTTTTTGAAATTGAATCTTTTGGATGATATTTTCCAGAAGACTTGCATGGTCAGGAAACGTTCCATGCAACCACATATCCTCTAACTGAGGAAGTATTTCATATCCCTTTAATAAAAGTCTATTCTCAACGATTTCAACAACTTCGGGATCAGAATCGTCCAAAAGTTGCACCAATGAATGCAATT
>CAYPYX010000122.1:0-4584 GCA_964415065.1 uncultured Rhizobium sp. | reverse complement strand
TGATGGAGAAAAGAAATATTCTAAATGTCGAATGGTGGAGTGATGAAGATTGGAAGAAGTTTCGATTCTTGGCTTATCAGGAACTCACAAACGAACGCAACCTTTCGAACTTTGCAATCACTCGAATGAAGTCAAAAGAAAAGTCCGATTTCGAACACGATGTTCGTCAAGGAATAATGCGCCATCTTTACGCTGACATTATGGATAGTCATATACTACAACAACGAATAATTGAAAAGTTATGAATTTAGGTAAATTTAATTGTGCTACTGGTTTATTAAATATACTATGGCAAGATGGAAGCGGTTTAATTGTTAGAAATAGCACTATAAAAGATATGCTTTTTATTGATAAATTGCAAAAAGAAAATAGTAATGCAGTTGGATTTATTCAAAAATCAGTTTGGGAAAAATATGTTTTTGGAGGTGAAAGAAATTTTACAGTTTTGATTGCTGAAATGAATAATGATCCCGTAGGTTATGTTTTAATTACACCTGCTATTTCTTCTTATAAGTACGCAAAAATTCAACAAATAGTTATTCGTAATGATGCAAGAAGGTTATATTATGGAAAGGCTTTAATTGATGTGTGTAGAGATTTCTGCATAACGTTTGGAAGATTAGGTTTTACTTTACGATGTCGCGTTGATTTAGAATCTAATAAATTTTGGAAGTCATTAGGTTTTGTTCATTACGAAACTTGGGAAAAAGGAAAAATAAATCACGTTGGTTTTAAAGCAAGTAATGATATTAACCTTTGGAAAATTGATTTAAACCCGTTTATTATATCTTTATTTTAATATGATTCAATTTCACGATAAACAAAAAGAAGCCTTGAACCACTTATCAATTGAATCGGATAAGTGGCAAGTGCTTTATGGCGGATCCGCAGGAAGCGGAAAGTCGTTTCTCGGTTGCGATTGGCAAATTAAAAGACGATTAAAGTACGCAGGTACACGCGGTTTAATTGGTCGCGCAGAACTTAAGAAGTTGCGATTAAGTACAATGGCTACTTTCTTTGAGTTATGCGCTCAATATGGATTAGTAGCAGGAAAACATTACACTTATAATGGTCAAGACCACGTTATAAATTGGTTCAATGGAAGTCAAACTATCCTAATGGATTTGGCTGATATGCCATCAGACCCCGAGTTCCAAAGGTTTGGTTCGATTGAGGTTACCGATTATTTTGTTGACGAAGCAGGTGAGGTAAGTGAAAAGTGTATTGCTATTCTTGCCTCTCGTGTGCGTTATAAATTGATTAACGATAAGCCGAAAGGATTGTTGACCTGCAACCCACACAAAGGATGGTTATACAATGAGTTCTACGATGCAAAACGTAATGGAACTTTAAGACAAGACCGAGAATTTATACAAGCCTTGCCAACTGATAACCCCCATATCTCGCCAGTCTATCTCGAGAACTTGCGAATGTTGCCCGAAATAGACCGCAAAAGGCTTTTAGATGGAGATTGGGACTATGACGAAACACAAGATAGGCTTTACCACTATGACGACTTGTTGCGTTGTTTTAGAGAGCCACAACAAAAGAACACAACCAAGTACATAACTGCGGATATTGCGCGAATGGGTGACGATAGAACGGTTATTGTACTTTGGGATGGGTTACACGCAGATAAATTTGTTGTACTTAAACACAAGCCAATTAACGAAGTGGTTGATACGATTCGACAAATGGCTCAAAGCAATGGAGTATTGCTCTCAAATGTCTTGGTCGATGAAGATGGAATCGGTGGAGGTTGCAAAGATTATCTCCATTGCAAAGGTTTTTTGAACGGATCAAAGTCGGTTCGTGAAAACTACCTGAATCTTAAATCGGACTGCTACTTCAAATTAGGCGAACTAATCACGAACAATTCAATTACTTTTAATAGTCAGCACAAAGACACGATTGTCAAGGAACTTGAAATGATTAGGCGCGAGAAACTGGATAGCGACCAAAAACTGCGAGTGACTAACAAAGAAGATTTAAAGAAACGTTTTGGAATGTCTCCCGACTTTGCTGATGCTATAATGATGCGCTCGTTCTACGAATTAAAAAAGAATTTTGGTAAATATGCCTTTGCTTAATTATATTTGCAACTATGAAAATGAATGAACTAATTAAAATGAAAGCCGAAATGTATGCGATATACAACGGTGAACAAATGGATAACTCGCGTTATTTCGCGTTTATTGAAGGTGCGAGATATGCCCTAGAACTTTTGAAAGAACAAATTGAAGATGAACTTTAAAACAACACCCGAGCAGGTATAAAACATATGATACCAGTAAGTATTATACCCGATAGGTAAAAACTAAAGAACTATGAAAAAAGAAACAAAACTTTATATCATGTTTATATGCACATTGATTAGTGCATTGCTAGTCCCGATATTCACACAATGGTATGAACAGCAGACTGGTAACTTTCCAATAGCTTTTTGTGTAATATTAACTTTTGGTGGATTTTTTATATACATGGCAGCAATTACAAACAACTTTAAAGATTTTTAATTATGACAGAGGAAAATATAAAAAGAATGTGGATAATTGACGGTAAAGCCCAATTTGGAGATAAAATAACAGATGAAGAGCGTGAATTTTATAATGCTCATTATGTTTTAATGCTTGAAGAAATGGAAGATAATTACAAACATTGGAAGTATCATTCGGGGCGACTTTAAATGTTATCATAATAACGGAATATGCGCAACTATTATGATAATTAAAACTAAATAACTATGAAAAAAGAATTTGTACCCTACGAGTTGGCTTTAGAGTTAAAGCAACTTGGATTTGATGAACCTTGTTTTGCTATTTACTACAATCCATCAAAAGAATTATTTATCGGTAAGTCAATAAATCCATTTACAAAAGACATTAGAACATCAGCACCACTATACCAACAAGCATTCAGATGGTTTAGAGAGAAAAATGAGTTGTTTTGTTATGTTGAATTAGTTGGGGATAGGTTATTTGACTATGTGATTATAGGTGATTTTGTTGAAGAAATCGATTATGAAGATGGTCCATTTAATACCCACGAAGAAGCAGAGTTAGCTTGTTTAAATAAACTTATTGAAATTGTAAAAACTAAATAACTATGAAACAGACAAAAATAATCCCATTTGATTGGGAAGAGTACAACAACAACCGTGATAAGTACAAGGTTGTGACACGAGGTGGTGATGAGGTAACTCAACTGACTAATTTTGAAATAGTACATGACTGTCCATTGGTTGGTATACTGCTTGGTCAAGTAGAATATTTTTATATAAATGGTAAGTATTTAGGAATTAGCGATAGTATAAATGACCTTCAACTCCAATACGAAGAAGAGGTTATGGAATCTTGGGTGAATTTATATAGAAATGGTGGCGCTATTGCATTAGGATTTGTTCATACTTCTGAAGAAGAAGCAAAAATGTCCGCTACTAAATTGAACTACATCAAAACAATTAACTTAAATGATTTGGTATGAACAATAAACTATCAAAGAGTGACCTTGAAAAAATCAAGGTGTTAAACCTGTTAATGTGGACACAGGCGACACTTTACGCAAGTGATGAATGTGAGCCTATTAAATGGTTCTATAACCACCAAACAAAGATGTTAATGAAGCGGTTAAATGAGTCGATTCAACGTGAACACGGTAAGACAATTACTGCACTTTGGGAAACTGATGGTGCGACATTACCCGACATCACGAAACACCTTGAAGATTTCACTTATGAAATGGCAACCTATGGCTATTGGATGCTGCCAGAACTAATTAAGTTAATCCAAGATGCAAAAGAAAATCAACCTAAATTAGAAGTAGTATGAAAATAGAAGAATTGATTAAAAAGTACAATGTGAATTTTTATTATGAAACATTTGTAGGGACTGATGATGTAGATAAAACACTTATCGAAATTCCTTGTGTAATAGTTGGATATCATATTGAAGATTATTATTACGAAGAAAAAGGTGAGGATATGTATTTATATTTTGAATTGCAACCTTTAAATAATGAGTGGATGAAAGGTTTAAATGAAGATGATATTCACGATATTTGGCACTCATTAAAAACTTTGAGTTGGGGAGAAATATCAAGTAATTTAATTTTAAAACTATGAATATAACACACGATTTTGACAACTGCCAGTCCGATGTCTACAAAGAAGTCATCACCGACCTTATCTCACGCGAGAAAATGGGAAGGGCTAAATACGGAACAACGGTAGATAAGGCTAACCTATCGGAAAAGGAATGGCTTCACCACGCGTACGAAGAAGCCTTGGATATGGCTATCTACTTAAAACGTATAATGTCCCTAAAAAAATAGCATTAAACGACAACGAATAAAGAGTGGCTTTGCGCCACTTTTTTTTTCGCCCTATCTCGACCTCGTTAACTTGTTTTAAATGGGACAAATCATCCTGTAATTGTCCGATATATGATTCATTATAGACAATAACCTCACTTTGTGTACGGATAATACGACTATTGATGTCGTTTAAATGAATGTAGTAATCAAGTGATTTGACACCTAATACAACAAGCCTACGTTCAATGCTTAAAGAATCCAGAGCCTTCGAGT
>CAYPYX010000121.1:0-4623 GCA_964415065.1 uncultured Rhizobium sp. | reverse complement strand
CAATTAAGTCAAACTGTTTTTACTTTTTTCTCCAGTCTATTAGGGGGCTAGTACACGATGTATCCAATTGTATGAACAACTCAAGGTGAAATTATATGCCTATGGTTATAAAATGATCACAGAAACTATTGACGCCAAAAGAAGTTGAAAATTAATTCAACTTATTGGTTAGCCTTAGTTTTTTTTAGGATTATTAACTATTTAAAATACATAGTTTATACCACTAAAAAAGACATTTTTAGTTGGTTTTCCCAGCAAATAAGCCGTATGTATAATTTTTAAGTAATCATAAAATCTATTTACAACTAATTTTTTCGTGTCAGCCCGCCTAAAGCAAAGCCTCTGATAGAAGTAAGTGTTTATTGGTTAATATTCAAGATTAACTCCTCATCTGCCTCATAAAAAAACTCAAACTGCGCATCTTTATTTCTAGATGTCAAAGTTAATTGTAAACTGCTGTCTAATGAATTATTCTGAGAGTAGAAATCGTAATCGGGTAGAGTAAGTTTTAATTCAAGAACTGGTTGGACTTGGTATAGAGAAAGAAATTGTAAAAGTGAAATAATTTTTTCGAGTGTGGTTCCATTTGTTTTATTTTTTGAAATTATTTTAATATAAGAATTTGCAATTACTTTACCCCATTCATCAGGTTGTTTACCTAAATGGCTTGTCAAAATAATTTTCCTGATTGTAATAGGTGAAGAATTTGCCTTGAATAGAAATGTTTTTGAAGGATGACTTTTGCTTAATTTGAAACTGTAATTCTTACTAACATTTTGTTGGTGAATTTCTATAAGTGTTTTTAAATGTTTTAATATTACTCTTGTTACCGGAGATTCAATTAATTCGATTAATTTCTTTCTGAATTCAGCCGGTCCCTCACAACTAAAGGTCCTATGATTTTTTGGATCTTTTGCGAACAATATAACATCGAGAGGATATTGTTGAATTTTATTTGGAACATTAACTTCAATTAATCGATACATATAATCTTTTAGCTTAGGAGCAACAATGTAAAGTGCATAAGACACTTCGTTTGTATTGCCACTACTCGATTCGGTTACTATTCCATTAAATTGCTTTTCCGTATCTTCATAAACTTGATTTGCATATTGATTTAATATTACATCTGGGCTATCGTAATATAACGCAGCATTCTCTTGAGAAGCACTATCATGTGTGTCACTTTTCAATGATTCGTCTCCATAAATTTTCCAAATTTTTTTCATAATTTAATTTATTGATAATGTGAATTTAATAGGTAAATGATCCGAGATTTGTTCATTTATAAGTGAATCGTCCTTTCCTATAGTAAATGGTTTTAAAAATGGAGTCGTATTCGTTTTAGTCAGAATTGCAGATTGATTGTAGTCTACTCTGTCCATAATTGATGTACGGAGAATAAATCCGTCAAATAGATTCCAGATAGGTGTTTCGTCAACCGAATATCTAAAATACGTTCCTGTAACTCTTTCAGTCCCATTCGTAAAATCATAATCGCCAAGTAAGTTCCACATAGGATTATACCAGAAATCAATTTCCTTATTTTTTGTAACCAGATTACTTGTTAGTGAACTAATTAACTTCTTACTGTCTTTACAATTTAATATGTTTGGATCAAGTAAATTATCTTCATAAGGGTTATGATTGAAATCACCCACAAGTATTGTTCTGTTGTTATTGGATATCCTTTTTTCATAATCCTTTATCTTATTTATAAGAGGTATGTTTTTCCAAAGCTGCTGCCTTTCCGTATTGCCAACTTTACTATGTAAATGTACAGCTGCAATATTGAACTCTTCTACACCTTCAATTTTTTTTAAATGCACAAGTACTAACTTATTACGAAAGTGTCTTTGAATTAATGAGTGTTGAAAGATACCTTTCTTTAAAAATAGCCTTACGCCATTCTCAATGACATTACCTGGCATTACAATCTCATCAAATTGAGCTACAAGTGAGTTTAATGATGTGTTTACAATATTACCAAATGCTTCTTGTAATACTACAATATCAATATCATTTTCATTAACAACTTCCGCGAGTACTCTTTGCAGCAAGGGTGTCATTCCTTTATTGGTAGTATGAATATTCCAACTTAAAATTTTTATCATTGTTTATGTATTTACAATTACTATTAACGATTTTGCCACTTTTCGAAAGTGGAGATTTTTAGCATCAATCTTCATTAAAAGCAAAAAGCTTGAATTTAGCAATTCAATGCCACAGAAGCACGAAACCCACGCTTTAGCAAAACGGCTGTTGTGCATTCTCCCTTTATTATGCTGGAAGTTTTGCATTTATTGCTTGATATAAAATGATAAATTCATCGTTAAACCCGTCAAACCAACTTAGCCTCAATTCATCGAATGTTTGAGAGCAATAGTGCTTTTCAGCTACTTTACTACCTCCTAAATGTCCTCTAATAGTATCATCTGCGTATGTTTTACAAAAATTTTTAGCATGGTCGAAGTCTGTGTATGTAATCACAGAATTGGGAACCAATCTTTGTAAAGCAGTTGGGTGTATATAATTTTCTAAAAGTCTCTTTTTGGTAATGTGAAAGTCTGTCCCACTCTCTAAGCCATAATCTAGTAGTTTGGTTTCATTCAATGAAACTGATACTGAGTCAGGTTTGTCACTGTCTAAAAATATAAAGAATGGCTTTTCGAGTTTTGTAAAAAGGTCAAGATTAATCCAATGCTTTACGCTATCACAGCCTCCAATTGGAATAATATTAATATTTAAGTCCTCAAAAGTATGTTCAATTAATCCTGCTTGTTTGTATAGAGTTGCATTGTGATTCATGGCATTTGCATCATCTATTCCTTCAACTAAGAATAAAAGTCTTGAAGAAGAAAATAATGGGGTAAAAGTATGATCAGGTTTTATACCTAAATCAATTGCAATTTCCTTATAGCTAATTCCGATTTGGGTTACCGTATAAATATTATTTGGTTTAGAAATATGAATTATATTTCCTTGAAGAGTATTCCCAACAATTGTTGGTGAATGGGTCGAAGTTATAACTTGATAGCCATTTTCTTTTAATGAATTGAGTTTGTCAAATAAATTTTCTTGTGCAGAAGGATGTAAAAAGGTTTCAGGCTCTTCAAAACCAAAAATTATTTGTTGAGTTTCATCTGTTCGGTCGGTTTCAGCAAGATATTCAAAATATGACATCATCGTAATTCTTCTAAATCCATCTCCTCTCGAACTTAAAGGTATATTATTTCCTGTTGATGTGCTTACAAAGGATGTTGAAATTAATTTACTCCAATCAAATTCGATTTTTGGCTCTACCTTTTCTGTCGACTTAACAACATCATTAATTTTTTTCGTGACTTTTTGTAAAACTGATTCTAATTGTTTGGTAACCATTTCTTCAATAATATCTGTGTCAATTTCATCTTTGATGAGTTTGAACGCCATATCCTTAAAGTATTTTTGAATAGTTGTGTCTGTGTCCGAAAGGGAAGTGTCTGCCTTAAAATATTGAAATACTGGTAGAGACTTTTTAATTGCATCTCCAATTGCTTTGATTTTGGACGTTCCAGTTCCTGGAATTTCTTCAAACTCAAATGAAAAATCAATACTGTTTTGTAAGTTGTACTCTCTTAATTTTTCTCTTTTTTCAACATTATTATACACATCTCCATTACCTTTTGAGGTTTCAATTAAGTTTTCATTACATTGTGCAATTAATTGGGCTTCGGTTTTAAAAACAAAGTCGTTTGTCCCACTATATTTCTTTCTTACAATTGATATTTTCGGATTATTTACGGCGTTCTCTGTAACATTCCAAACCTTTTTCCATACTAATCGATTTTCAGCATTTACGAGTTCTTCTGCCTCAATTGTAGTTTCAATTTCTTCACCTAACAAATATCCTTTTTCTTCACAATCGAAATGTAGTTCAATAATTATTTGATTGTTTTCTGCAAGAACGTTATAATCGGCTTTTGTCAATTTTACTTCATTAAGTGAAGTGTCAATGGCTTTTAAAATTGTAGACTTACCAGCATCATTTTGCCCAACAATACAATTAAACAATCCAAAGTCCACTGAAATTGTTCCGTTTACCCCTCTAAAATTCGTAATGATTGCTTTTGTTAGTTTCATATGTTGTTCATTATGTCAGTCTGACAATATGGTGACGCACAGCTTGTTTATCTTCACATTAACTTTCATCAATAATTCTGTGCAAAAATTAGTGTTTTCTTAGTTTATTAGTTTTAGATATCCAAATTGGGTTAAACTTTTTAATATCGCTCCCCTAAACCGCGCTTCACAAACGTAATTTTTTATGTTTAGGATTAAGAATGATTTTGAGGAATGACACTTTTTCTTTGTGGATGAAATTTAAGCTGTAATTTCAAAACGCATCCAAAGCTGGTGCTATTGCGACGAATTGCAGGCCTAACCTACTGCCTGTCAATCCATCCCCCGAAAAAAAAACAAAATTCAAAAATATCCGACAAGTCTAAATTCAACTTAAATAAGTATATTCACTCGTTCCATTAAATTAAACTCGTTCATGTCGATCAAAAAACGGATATTTAACTGCTTCATTTTATTTCTTTGCTTTGAATCATGCATCGCTCAAAAAAAGGATGAGCAACT
>CAYPYX010000120.1:0-4662 GCA_964415065.1 uncultured Rhizobium sp. | reverse complement strand
GGGTAATACCTGGGAAAGTATGTCGCCGCCAACCTTATTGAAATCAAAGCCTCACATCCGTGAGGCTTTTTTTTTGTACCACCCCCCTCATGAATTATGTTGTCTCTTGAACAACTACTCTTTGTAACTCGCTTTTGTTTACAATACGATGGATCAATTTCAAAAGCTGGAGGCTAAGCACATAGTTTATCGATTCTAGAATGTTAGAAAATAAAGATCAAGTAAACCTTCTGGGGGAGAAGAACTAAATAAAAAATTCGTTTATAATCTATTCCATTTGGGAATAAAACTTTGCTATTCTCTGTCATTCAATCGCCACAACTATATTTTTCATTTGCATTTCATACATTATTAATTATATTTGTAAACTAACAATCGTTAGTTAGTAAATATGACCCGCAAAGAAGAGATTAGATATAAAGCACTTGAAATCATGAAAATACATGGTTTCAATGGCTTAACTATGCGTCTTCTAGCAAAGGAAATAGGGATTGAAGCGGCAAGTATTTACAATCATATAGCCTCTAAAGATGAACTATTAGAGAGTGTTTGTTTTGATTTAGCTTCGAAATTTGAATCAGCTGTATTAGAAGTAAATGATATTTATTTTAATGCACCCGAAAAATTATTCATGTTGGTAAAACTTCATGTTGAAATACTTTGTGCTGATTTAAATGCTTCATCGGTCTTCATGCATGATTGGCGTTATTTGAAAGAAACGAGTAGGGGTGAGTTTATTCAGAAGAGAAATAATTACGAACTACAAATAAGAGAAATAATTCAATTGGGTATTAACGAAGGGTATTTTAATGAAGTGGATACCAAGTTTGCAACAATAACCCTTTTAAGTACACTCAACAGTGTGGTTGAATGGTATAAACCTTCGGGTGTATTAAGTCCTGAGCAAGTAGCTCAACAATTGAATCAATTTGTACAAACCGGTTTAAGAAAACAATAATAATAATATATATAACTATGTACGGTAATGCTTACATCGAAAACAATGGCAAAGAAGTGAACTCTTTGACTGCCAATGAAGATCCGATTAAATTGGCTGAATTTGAAGCGCGTATTGCTGCGGGTGAAAAGATTGAACCACATGATTGGATGCCCGCTGAATACAGAAAGCAGTTAGTTCGTATGATTGAACAACATGCTCACTCTGAAATTATTGGTGCCCTTCCAGAAGGTACTTGGATTACTCGCGCACCAGGTTTCCGCAGAAAAATGGCTTTAATGGCTAAAGTTCAAGATGAAACGGGACATGGTCAACTTTTGTACAATGCCGCTGAAACTTTGGGTAAATCTCGTGAAGATATGACCAACGATTTGATCACAGGAAAAAGCAAATACTCGAATGTATTTAATTATCCTGCAAAGACATGGGCAGATTCAGCTGTAATTGCTTGGTTAATTGATGCAGGTGCAATTGTGAATCAATTAGCTAATAGCAAAGGTAGTTATGGTCCTTACTGTCGTGCGTTAGAGCGCATTTGTGCTGAAGAATCTTTCCATTTAAAATATGGTCACGATAATGTTGTTTTCCTAGCTACAGGTACACCCAAGCAACGCGAAATGGTACAAGATGCGTTAAATCGTTGGTGGGAACCCATTATGCATTTCTTTGGACCATCAGATAAAATGTCGGTTCATACTGAAACGTTGATGAAGTGGAAAGTAAAAATGGCGTCGAACGATGATATGCGTCAAACATTTTTGGATATGTATGTTCCTAAGATTTGGGATTTAGGACTAACCTTACCCGATCCTAATTTGCGTAAGAACGAGGAAACTGGTAAGTGGGAGTATACTGAACCTAATTGGGAAGTATTCAAACAAGTAATTAACGGAAACGGTCCTTGTAATAAAGAGCGTTTAGCAGTTCGCCGTAAAGCGGAAGAAAACGGACGTTGGGTTCGTCAAGCCTTGTTGAGTAAAACTGCAAAATACGTAGCTCCTCTGTCCTAATATCCCCCAAAACTATGAAAATAAAAAGTTTAGATCCCCGCGTAACCCGAGCGAATATTGATGAAGATACTCAAGAAGGAATATTGAATCCACTTGATCATTTTGAAACATACGAGGTTTTTGAGCAACGTAAACGTGGAACCCACCACATTCATGTAGGTAGTGTACATGCACCATCTGCAGAGATGGCTGTGGTTTTTGCAAAGGAACAGTATACTCGCAGAGGCCAATGTGTGAATTTATGGGTGGTGAAAACATCCGATGTTTTTGTAACTGAATATGAAGATTCGGATATTTTCGAAACCACAGCTAATAAAAAATACAGAGAACCTGATGCGTACAAAGTTATTGACCGCATTAACGCATTTAAAGAAAGAAACTCCAAACAAAACGCTTAACATGGAATTTACAGAAAAACACGTAATGGGTCTTAAAGACCTGCTTTACAAAATGGCCGATGATCTTTTGATTTTGGGACATAGAAACAGTGAATGGACTGGGTTAGGACCCATTTTGGAGGAAGATATTGCGTTCTCGAGTATGGCTCAAGACAAAATGGGACAATCGTTGGCGTTGTATGAAATTCTTCACGAATTGGGTGAATCTGATCCAGATACCGTGGCGTTCACTCGAAATGACCACCAGTTCCATTGTTCTCAATTAGTAGAATTGCCCATTGGTGAATATGATTTTTCTTTGGTGCGTCACTTCTTTTACGATCATGCAGATGCAATCCGCTTCGATATGTTGGCTAATACGGTAGTGGAGCCATTGCAAATGGTTGCCAAGAAGTTTAGGGGTGAAATCAAGTACCATACTATGCATGCAAACACTTGGTTGAAACAATTGGCCCACGGCAGTGAAGAAGCCAAATTAAGAATGCAATCCGCTATCAACGAGGTGTTTCCCTATGCATTAGGTATGTTTGAGCCTTCTGATTATGAGACTGAATTGATCGAAGCCGGAATATTTGAGGGAGAAGAAGCATTGAAAAATAAATGGTTGGAAACCGTTGTTCCATTGTTGGAATCCTATGGATATACCGTGCCAGATCCTGATGGGGTTACTCCTGTTTTCGGGGGACGTAAAGGCGTTCACACCGAGTATTTACAACCATTGTTGGATGAAATGACGGAAGTATTCCGAATTGATCCAGCAGCCGAGTGGTAAAAATTGAAATTTAAGTTACTCAATTAAATTATAATTTCGAATCGGGACATCCTTTCAAGGGTGTTCCGATTTGATTAAAAAAATCCATTTTCTTGATAATGAATTCCCGCGAGCAACATATAAAATCAGTTTTAGAACAGGTCAACGATCCAGAGATTCCTACCATATCCATTGTTGATTTAGGAATTGTTACCAAAATTATTTCTGATAGTGAGAAACAAGCTTATGTGCAGTTAACTCCAACATTCTCAGGGTGCCCAGCACTGAAAATAATGGAGAATTTGGTATCTGCAGCATTGTTAAACGCTGGATTCGATGAAATTAAAGTAGAAACATCCTTTGAAACCCAATGGAATTCAAACTTAATTTCTGAAAAAGGATTGGTAGCATTAAAAAAACATGGATTAGCACCTCCTCCTAAACACGAGGGTTATATTGAATTGGATGTTTTAAGCGATATTCCCTGTCCTTTGTGCAATAGTAGAAATACAACTTTGCAAACTCCTTTTGGACCTACACTTTGTCGTTCTATCCACTACTGCAATAATTGCAGCAATGCGTTTGAGGCGTTTAAGCCGGTGTCGTGAAGCCAGCTAGATTGTAGGGTATAGAAATTACTGGTTTAAAAAAACAGGAATATTTTCGAAACTTTTAAGTCGGTGTCGTGAAGAAAAATAGCCACGGTTATAAATAACCGTTCGAGAGCCTTATCATCACTCAGCTTGTTTCTATTGAATTTCTTTTAATCGATTTTCGGCAATAATTAAATCTTCGGGAGTATCAACGGCTGGACTTTCGTATTCCGTTTCAATCACTTTGATTTTTAAACCGTGATCTAGCCAGCGCAATTGTTCTAGACTTTCAGTTTGTTCCAAAAGTGTACTAGGTAGATACATCAATGTCTTTAAAACTGAACTGCGATAAGCGTACATCCCAATATGTCGGTAATAAGTATAATCAGAACCTCCGCGATTGTAGGGAATCACACTGCGACTAAAATACAGTGCTGTTCCATCCAAATTCGATAATACCTTTACTTTATTTGGATCACCTAATGCATCGGTTTTTGCGAATGCTTTTTTCAATGTAGCTATATCGGTATCTTTTTCAATGAACGATTCTACCAATTTTAATACTTGATGTGTTTGAATAAAGGGTTCATCCCCTTGAAGATTTACTATAACATCACAATCCCACCCCAATTGATTTAGTGCTTCTGCACATCTGTCAGTACCACTGGGTAATTGAGGTTCCGTCATAATTACTTTTACGCGGTTGCCTAAATATTCTGAAACGGTATCAGCAATTCTTCCATCATCGGTTGCAACGGCTACACCTAAAGTAGGTTGGCATTTTAGGGCCGATTCTAATGTATGAATTATCATGGGTTTCCCCCCGATTAACGCCAGCGGTTTTCCTGGAAAACGTGTACTTGCATATCGAGCTGGAACTATAATTCCAAAAGTAGGTGCAGAGTTATTTGAATTGGACATTTGGGTGTTAGACATTTATATATTACGCGGG
>CAYPYX010000119.1:2040-4761 GCA_964415065.1 uncultured Rhizobium sp. | reverse complement strand
TTGTTTAGATGTAGAAGTTTTAGGGGAACGAGTTAAACTCATGCTTGCAATTTATGTAAAGCAAAATCAAAATTCAAATGAAATAGGTAAACCAATTTCAAGATTTTATTATTTATTCCAATATTATGTGATTTTTGAACTTATAAAATTGAGGACATCCCTGATTATTAGAGTTTCCAAAACGTCTGGGACATTTATCCTTCGAATCAATTACGCCATCGCCATCTTTGTCAGATTGTCGACCTAGCACTAAAGAAACTCCAACATTAGCACCAAGTTTAAACAATGATTCAGTTTGAGATATTGCTAAGACATTGTAAATGCTGCTTTGTATTTGAAGAGGACCCAAGCGAATACCAAGTCCCATGGAATAAATAGGTTTCCAATGGTTTATTGGATTTGATGAAACTGAAATTGATCCCCATATCGTATGATTGAAATCGAATTTGTAAGCCAAGGAATGGACAGGAGGAATTTTGTAATAAGAATTTGAGCTGTTAAACAAATATTGAAAAACATGATTTGAATTTGCAAAAAACTCAATGCTCAAATTAAAATCTGTGTTTAATTTCTCATTCGAAGTTAAATTCGAAGAATAAGCATCATAATCATACCATTCAAATAGAGAGTCACGGATAATTGTTTCAAATCCGTTGTATTGTATTGGTAGTTGAAGCCCCGTAAATTGTATTTGATTAGATCGAATATGATGTATTAGATGATTATTTGACCAATTGATTTTTCCTATATTTTTGACACTTGCAGAAAAACGAAAATATTGATTAAGTCTAAAAATACCACCCAAATCAAATACAGCACTCAAGTTCGAAGGTTTTTGAAGAAATAGCAAATCAATGGGATTGATCACACTATTGAAACGGTTAAAACCATTGGTCTCAATATAAATATTGGCTTTATTTTGAATTTCGTAAATGCTCGAATCATTAAATTTACTTATTACTTCAAAACTTGAAGAATGAGTTTTAATCCTATATAAAGCATTAATAATGGAAACACCCGCTCCAATAGTTAGTTTGTCAGAAGCTCTATATGCCAATGAAAATCTATTTTGATTGAGGATTTTTAATTCATTATGATTGAAATCAATATTTATGTGACGGCCAAAATAATGTGTGTCTGCATTGCCTAGATAAATGAGTCCTGGTATGTTTTTATCCAAATTTAGTTGCTGAATGAATTGCATACTTGAATTAAAACTGAAGTAATATTTAGATTTCAATTTAAATCCCAAATTGAATACATCTATATTTATAGATGAGTTTAGGTTTAACTGATTCAAGTTTGAATCGTTTAAAAGATTGATTATTGTACTAATTTGGTTTTGTTGTTTGTTGAAAATGGAATTAATACTCAGATTATTGCTATTTATAAATGTCGAAAAAGATGATTGAAGATAAAAATTATCATTTGGAATAAACGCTGCATTGTGTTTCAGGGACTCAATGGAGTATCTGTTATTATGTTCAAACGAAAAATCTTGCGCTTGAGCAGGAATTGAAAAAAACAATAAAAGGATGATCGAAATATGCAAACTATTTACCTGATACATAAAATATTTTAACAACAATTCTGCGATTTGTTGCCATGTTTTTAATATTGATAGTTCCGTCCTTGTTAAAATTAGGCAAAAGAGGTTTCGTATCACCGTAAGAAGTAGATTTTAAAATCTCGGGCTTAATTCCGTTCTCCATAAAAAAAGACAATACGTTATTGGCGCGGGCAGAAGAAAGTTCCCAATTTGTTTTGTAATCAGAATTAAAAATAGGTTGTCCATCTGAATGACCTTCTATTTCAATATTGAATTTGAATTTCAGTAATTTAAGTTTTTTAATTATTTCTAATAATTTGACTTTCGAGTCGTTGGTTAATTTGGCATTTCCGGATTGAAAAAATGTAGTACTGTTTCCCGAAATACAAATAGCACCATCTTCAAAATTGAGCGTAAAGTCCTTAGAAATTAATTCATCGGTTAAAATATTTTCAATTTCTGATTTGAGTTTATTAATTTCTTGAGAAATCGTGTTTTGGGTTGAAGCATTTTTAATGTTATCGGTAAACATTGAAAATGAATTTGAATTAATCGCCGAAAAAGATAATATCAAGGCAAAAAAACCTAATAAATTGGTTATGGTATCAGCATACGTCATTAACCAGCTATCCTCCTCAGGATCCTCGTTTTTATCAAAATGATAATATTTTTCGAGTTTCTTCAATTTGAACTAATTAAGTCTAAATATTCACGGATGTACTTTTCAGATTTCTTACTTTTAATCAGCTGTATTCCAATACTGTAAAAATGTAATTGTTCTTTTTCTACGATTTCAATTTCAGATAGTTTTCTTGCGAGTGGTAAAAAAAACAAATTACTTAACAGTACTCCATATAAAGTTACAATCAATCCTAATGCCAAACCAGGGCCAATTTTTGTTGGATCATCGAGAGCACCAAGCATATAAACCAATCCCAATAAAGTACCAATCATCCCAATTGCAGGAGCAGTAATTCCTAATGTTTTAAATACTTTGGAGTAGTTTCTATATTTTAACGTTTCATTTTTAATGACAAGAAAGGTTAATTTTTCTAACTCTTCTTCGTTTTCTTTTGAAACAAATAATTCTAATATTATTCTTTTTAGATTATGAGAATACTGGTTCGAATTGGAAATAAAATTGATAAAATCAGTTGGATTTTGATTGTAAG
>CAYPYX010000119.1:0-2030 GCA_964415065.1 uncultured Rhizobium sp. | reverse complement strand
GGGATTACCCATGATGTAATTTCATCCATTAACTTTTGTTTATTTAGTTTCGAGGAAGAGAAAAAAAAGATAATCTGTTTAAAAGCACCACGGATTAATATAAATGGAAATGAAATAGCTGTGCTTATGATTAAACCTCCAAACAAAATAAAAATTCCCGAAATATTAAAGAATTGATTGTTTCCAAAAACAGAATGCAAGAATTGAAAATCTAATTTACCAGTGGTTTCAAGTAATCCGATTGAAAATAATCCAAAACCAAATAGAAATAGTAACAAAGAAGACCAAGAGAATTTCATTTCTTTAAAGAATTGGATTTAGGTTTGATAAACTGAGGGTTGATTTTCTTCGCTTCATCCCAGTATTCTTCTGCTCCTTGATAATTTTTTAAATAGTAAAGAATGGAACCTTTCAAAGCCAAAGCATCGGATGTCCTCATGATTAATAAAGAACTATCTACATATTTTAAGCTTTCATTGTATTGACCTTGATAAAATGATTTTTGACTTTTCTGGTAGTAAAATAGCAATTTATTTAAATTAACAGATTGGGCTATTTCATTGTTATTGAGTCCAGTGATTCGGAAATATTTGGGTTTTTCTAAATCATTGTTAAAGTTCATTTCAAATTCTTGTGAACTTAAATCCATATTTATTTGGATTTTTGATTGATTCTGTTCGAATTGGAAAATGGCCATGTTTTTTGTTAACGTGTCTACTGAACTAAAAACAGAGGGGTTCGGATTATTCGATTTACAATGACAAAATATTCCGACAATTAAGCATCCAAATCCAAACAAAAGAATATTTTTGAATTTCGTGATCCGATATTTAGAATGAAAATGTTGCTTGTAATCCATAATTGGTATTATCTAGAAATGTAAATGTTTTATTCTTTTGATTAAAAGTGGTAAATTCATCAAAAGCTTGCTCATATCGAATACCTACTCTCAAATGGTTCGAGATTTCAAAATTCAGTTGTTGCTCTAGGCTAAGTGTATGCGTGTTGTAATTAAAATAATTCAAACCTATTCTGAAATTAGTCCAATATTCAGGTTTATAATTGTGTTTTTTTAAGAAATGAATCGTACAATTTATTCCTGCGCTGGGCAAATATGCGAATGGTTGAGCACCTAAATTCGTATCTTTATATCGAACAGGTGTTTGATTTACAACTTTAAGCGTGCCATTGAATCCTAAATAAACATTCTTTTTGACATTTAACGCAGTATTGTAGTTTAACCCGAAGTTATAATAAACAGCATTTAAATCGGTTGTAATTGGATTGTTTAAATTATTCAATGAATTGGTAATCTTTGAGATCCCAATGATTCCAATTCCTAAGTTTGTTTCAAAAAGAGACTGATTCATAATTAGTGTGTTCTTCAATTGAATGCTCTTCTGCCACAATATTTCCATATTTCTTGGGCCAATTGCCGTTACATACATTCTTGGACCTAAAATGGAATCATAGTGAATTTGGAATTTTAATAGTGCTTGAATAGAATTATCCAAACAGAGTTTTTTCAACTTATCAGGATTTTCTTTTGTTCGGGTTAAGGGACTCTTATTTTCAATTTTTAAATTCGAATCGTTGGTGTTAAAAGTGAGTATATTGTTGGCATCCAATTCAGGCAATAGAACTATTTTCAAGCCTAACTCGGATACTTTTTGAGTTAAGATGGATTGAATTTCAGAATTTGATAGAGAAACACCCTGTAAATTACTTTTCACTTCGATTTTAGCTATTCGTTTGTTATCTGGAGGAAAAAAAATAAAGGCTTCTTCTAAATGTTCAAAAAGCTCGAAAATTTCGGTTTTTTTTGAAGCATATTTTCGGCTCTGAGCGTGTATTTCAATTTGAAAACTCATCAACATAATCAAGAGTATGTACAGTGTGAATTTGCTTAAATTCCGGTTCATGATTTTGATGAATTTAATTGCTTTAATACAAATCGAAGGTTTTCCTCCAGATCATTAGATGATACATTCAATTGAATCTGGGCTTCCGATTCGATTAAATCTTGTTCT
>CAYPYX010000118.1:335-4798 GCA_964415065.1 uncultured Rhizobium sp. | reverse complement strand
CAAAAATCTCACTAACAAAAGAAAGTGGTAATGATTTTTTTCAAGCTACCGATGAAGGCTTAGAATTATCAACAGGTTTAAATATTATTTTGGGTGGTCGCTCTTCTGGTAAAACAGTTACTCTTGATAAAATAGCTGCATCATCGGGAAATGCCAAATACATCAAACAATTCTCACTTCTACAAAATGACGAAGAAACTTTTAATAGGACAAACAATTCTAGGCTGAGTATTTTAAATAACAATTATCTAGCTGAATTCAAATCTGTTGTTGAAGATATTGTTCAAGTGGACCTTAAACAAAACATCCTAAGTATCGAAAGCTATTTAGTATCACTTAAAAAATTTGCATCAGAGAGTGAGAAAAAGGATTTGTATTCGAAATGCTTGTTATTCAGTGAAGAACAATTTTCATTAGAAGATTTCAAAAATCTTGATAAACTTATTGAATCTGTAACAACACTAATTGAAAACAACGAGTATCAAGACATTATATCCAAATACATTTCTCAGGAATACCTGAAAGGGCTTCTAAAAGAGCTAATCCAAAAAGCAATTGTTTCAAAGGTTGAACATGAACAAAAGAAATGGTTAAATTCCATCGTTAACGACGTTCAACGTCAACTAAGAGTTAAAACCACTAGCACTTTTATAGAAAACGTAGATTTTTATAAAATCGCTATGGATGAAATGAAAGTATTAAAATTCAATCAAGTAGTTTCAGAATTAAAAAATCCAAGAAATATAAACCGAGAAGAGTTAGGCAAGTTTTCAATTATTACAACTGCAAAGCCAATTGAAAGTGCTTCGGATTTACAAAAGATTGGGCGTGACAAAAAAATTTACAGCACAGCTCTAAGCAAATATTATGACCCTTATCTTTATGTTCAAAAACTAAAAGAGACAGGTGTTGAAGATTCAAATCTTTATAAATTCTTCGTAAAAATTGAATCGGTAACTCTAAACAAAGACGGATTTAAAGTTTCAGGTGGCGAGCGTTCTGAATTCAACTTAATTCACGAAATAAAAGATGCTACTAAAAACGATATACTTCTAATTGATGAGCCTGAATCTTCTTTTGACAATTTATTTCTACGAAAGGAAATAAATACTCTACTTAAAGATATGGCACAACTTATGCCAGTTGTGGTAGTAACTCATAATAGCACTGTTGGTGCATCAATAAAACCAAATTTTTTTGCTATCACTCACAAAAACCTTGAAGACGGGGAATTTGTATATCGCATATTTACAGGGTATCCATCAGATAAAGAATTAAGCAGTTCTGACGGAACAAAAATTAAAAATTATGAAGCAATACTTAACTGTTTAGAAGCAGGTGAAGATGCTTACACAGAACGAAAAAATCAAACATATGAAATTCTTAAAGATTGAAAACAATAAAGGTTTTTACCGACTTGACACAAGTCAAGATGTTTGGACAGACATCGACCAAATAAATAAAGAAAATTTACTGGATTTGATAAAATATGCTTCAGCAGGTGAATTCGAAATGGACGATTTTAAAGATGAGTTACTTCAAAATCCTGCACATAATATCATTTACAATAACATCTATGTCAAGTTCAACGACTTTTTAAAAAACAAAACGAGGTTTCAAGACAGTGCTGAATCAACTTATACACACGCTATTGAAAAATACAAATTAATTTGATAGACAATAAGATATAGAAGATAAAGTACTACACTAGTTTTGCATTATGCTGTTGCCCGAATACAAAGCCTGAAACTTTATTGGCTAGACACTTCCAGTAGAACAGCTTCCAAACGAGTTTTTATTTCTGAAATTTTAAGTTTTTATTTTCATTCATTTATTCAAAACACAGCTAAATGAACAGTAATTTTTTGAATACAACAAATGGGGGGAAACTAAAGTAGGTGGAGAAACTACATACCCTATTATTCAAACAAATAATTGTTTTTATAGTAAAACCAATTTGTTAAAATATCTTTATGATGCTAGTGTTGAATATCAAAAACAGGAACAGGTATACCATAATGTCATTTCTCTATTCTATGAAAATCATATT
This sequence comes from uncultured Rhizobium sp., assembly GCA_964415065.1. Lineage (GTDB taxonomy): Bacteria > Bacteroidota > Bacteroidia > NS11-12g > UBA955 > VMCP01. Next base: position 2,748 of record CAYPYX010000118.1, on the reverse strand, counting down.
AATAAAGTAAACAACCTTGGTTCTGATAAAATATTCTTTCTATATATGATGTTTCTGATTTTACTGAAAATAAATTAAGTAGAGGATATATCCGGTCTGATGATGAGATTTGGGATATTTGGAGAAAATTGCACTTCCTAAAATACGCTATTTATCAATTTTAAAATTAATTCCAGCCCAAATGGATAGTACCAACCAAAAACCTTTTTTTTATTTTAAAATTTTTATGGATTATCCATTTAGATCAATTGTTCATCCTAAACTTGATTCTTCAAGCATCGAAATTTTTGATTCGATAATTGAAAAAAACAACAAAAATCAAAAACTACGAGAAGACAAGGAGCTGATATTTATAGAAAAAAGGTACTTGAGCATATGTTTCAATGTCCTTTTACAAAAATTTCTGATGAAAAACTATTAATTACAAGTCACATTAAACCTTATCGAATTTGTATAAAGGAAGGCAGAGAAGATCAGGCCTTAGATTATCTAAACGGACTTACATTAACACCCACTTACGATAAACTTTTTGACCAGGGATATATAACTTTCAAAAATTACGGTGATTTGATATGTGGAACTTTACTGTCAACATATACTTGGTAACGGCTAAATATTAATCCAAATGCAAAAAACAATTTAAGAATTTATCCTGAAAATCGTGAAGTATATTTAGATTACCATAGAAAGTTTGTTTTTCAAGATGACATAAATGATTTAACATAAGATTTTGTTTTTTATGATAAAACCCATTTTAAACATAATAATATTTTTTTCGACAATTTCAGTCTCATTCGGACAATCCGATTTTTTCAATAGACTTGCGGACTCAACACTAACTTTAACTCCTCGAAAAGTCAGTTACGACTCGAATTATTTTGCGTTTTCGTAAGCGGTTTTTATCCAAGTCATTATTTCTGCGTCAATTTCGTTGATATTGGCAATTTTGATTAAATGTGAGCACATTGAGTTGGGTTTTTCTGCTTCCAATTTCCCTGTTAGTTCTTGCCCTTTCAGATTGATTCCAATTTCAAATCTTGTTTTAGTGGCCGGTTTCAAAGTTGCAAACTGTTTCTTTCTCCGCAAACTTACATATGCATTCTTGGGAGCAATTTCAATATCGTTTCCAAACGCTTGAATGTCTGTAATAAGTTTGTCGTAGATTGCTCTAAGTTCTTCTTTTCCTTTGTATTGAACTGTGATTAATTCGTCAGAATTTTCTACCGAACCTGCGTCAGATCCTTTAGATTTATGTGCAATCAGGTTTGCAAAACCGTGAGTTAGTCCGTGAGATTCTTTAAGAAATTTCATGATTTCTCCGTGTTTTGCAAAATTCTCACTAGTCACAATTTCTGTCCATTGTTCTAAGGTTTTACCTGTGTTCTTATACAGGTTATCAATCATTGTCTGTGTTGCTTTATCCATATTGTTTTTCTTCTTAAGCTGTCTGTAAAATGATTGTTAACTTTTTTGGAATTGCGATGGTTGGCTTTTGAATCCGTAAACTGTTGTTTAAATTCTTAAAACTTCGAATAACCATCAATCTGTATTTGGAACATAAAATCGCGCCTTTTGAGCAGGTGATATTAGCGGTTCTGCATTTTGCATACATAATTTTTCCTTTCAATTTTAAACCAATTACACTTTATGTCTTCATAATTGAAAGTCTCAATGAAGCTCATCCCAATTTTTTGGAGAATTTTGTTTGAAGCTAAATTCTCACAACTTGCAGCTGCATAAACTTCGTCTATTTTCAGTTCATTAAAAGCATAATCCAAAGATAATAAAGCAGTTTCGGTTGCAATTCCTTTTCCCCAATATTTTCTTATTAGTCTGTAACCCAAGTCATAGTAGTTCTTATGACCATTTGTTAATTCAGTTACAAACTTCAATCCTGACCAGCCGATAAAAGCGTCAGTTCTTTTATCAATGACTGCCCACCTTCCAATACCATTATCAATGTACTGTTGCCGGATGAAGTTTATCACTTCTGTAATTTGATTTTTGTCGGATACTGTTTTGTTACCTAAATATTTGTGAACTTCTGGGTCGGAGTCAAGTTCAAACATTCCGTCCAAATCTGAATGAAGAATTTCTCTTAAAATTAGTCTTTCCGTTTCGGCAAATATCTTCATTTAAATATATTCCTTTTTGTCAATTTTTAAGCTGACTGTTAACTTGATGATATTCGTATTTAAAACAATCACTCATGATTAACAAATTATAAAAAGTCATTGATTTCATTGCATTTGGATAATTCGAATTTGCGTAAAAATCATTGCACAACACATTTTAACCTTCGTGCCCAGTTTCTCTACCCGGTTTCTGAATGAGGTTTACATAAACTATCCTCAAAAATCCCGATTAATTGAAACAATTAACATTTTATTTTCAATCTTTCTTGTCAGGAAGA
>CAYPYX010000118.1:0-325 GCA_964415065.1 uncultured Rhizobium sp. | reverse complement strand
AAATACAGGTATCGTCCACACAAAAATCAACACCCCGAGGATATTAAAAATCATGTGGGCATTGGCAACAGAACGTTCAATACTGGCGCCTTGACTTAACCATTTCACTAAGTTTACAAAGGGATAGAACAACAGCAATCCCAAAACAATAGACAATAAATTAAATGTAACATGAAATAACCCGGTCTTCAAGGCTTGTCTGCTCCCTTTAATGGTAGCCAATAACGTATCGCTGCAAGTACCCAATTCCGCTCCCAGCATAACCGCTATTCCTCCCGTTAAGCTGATCAAACCTTTTTTAGATAAAATTATTGCCATCCCCACC
>CAYPYX010000117.1:0-4845 GCA_964415065.1 uncultured Rhizobium sp. | reverse complement strand
GGATCAATGAAACAGGTTCGAATCCCGATGGTTCGGCAATGTTGGATGTAACTTCTACCAATAAAGGTATTTTGATTCCGCGTTTAACCCGAGCTCAAAAATTCTTAATTAATACCCCTGCCAATGGATTATTGATTTATCAAACCGACGATACCGTTGGATTCTGGTATTATGAAACCAATAAGTGGGTTCCTTTGATGCGTTCTATGACGTTTGGAAAAGGTTTAACAGGTGGCTATATTCAAGGCAAAGGTTCGGTAGATTTAACCAAACCTGGAGTTAGTGCCGGCATATACGGTAACGACAAAGAGTATCCAGTTCTCACGGTCAATGATTATGGTCAGATAACGGTTGCTTCTACTAAAAAATTCGTAGATAACGATACTAACAACGAGATTCAAAAAATTCGCCTCTCGAAAGACACGGTTTATTTATCTAAAAATGGTGGATTTGTTCATTTGAATGGTTTTTGGGGGACATCTGGAAATAGTGGTTTAAACACCAATAATTTTATTGGAACTTTGAGTTCCGTTCCTTTGAAGTTTAGGGTAAATAACACTTGGTTTGGTGAATTGAATCATACCAATAGCAATATTTCTTTGGGTTATTTATCTAATTCGAGTTCAACAGGTTATTCAAACATTGCGATCGGAAGAGAAGCATTAAGCGCCAATCAGGGTGGTTATTATAATACCGCATTAGGATGGCAAGCCATGTACGATAACAATACCGGAAACTACAACACGGGATTGGGTGCAGCATCATTGTACGCAAATTCCACTGGTTCTTACAACGTTGGAATTGGATATGAACCTTTACGTTCAAATACCTCTGGAAGTTACAATGTGGGTATTGGATACAGGAGTTTGTATACCAATACATCGGGGACCTACAATGTTGGTGTAGGTATGTATACGTTGTATTATAATATTTCGGGTGTTATGAATGCAGCTGTGGGTTACTATGCTTTAGGCTATAATGTTTATGGACATTATAATTCAGGTTTAGGAAATTACTCCTTGGCTTCTAACAATCTCGGAATTGGAAATGCATTTGTAGGTTATGCCGCAGGATATTATAACAGTTCAGGATATTATAATCAAGGGGTTGGATATTATGCAGGATATCAAAACGGCACAGGATATTATAATAGTTCTCTAGGGTATTACAATGGGCCAAATCAAACCGATTTAGATAACACAACTGCTTTAGGTTCATCCACAAGAACTACCGCAAGTAATCAAGTTAGAGTAGGAAATACTTCGGTTACCAGCATCGGGGGAAGTGTGGCATGGACCAACTTAAGTGATGCTCGTTTTAAACGAAATATACAAAAATCAGTTAAAGGTTTAGATTTCATTATGAAACTTGAACCGGTTACTTACAACTTAGATGTTAGAGGTATCAATGCCTTTTTAGGAATGGATTCTGACACCATCAAATTCAAAGGTAAATACGACCAAGAAAAAATCCGTTATTCAGGTTTTATCGCCCAAGAAGTTGAAAAGGCAGCAAATTCTGTGGGCTACGATTTCTCCGGCGTAGATAAACCGAAAAACGAAAAAGATTATTACGGCTTGCGCTACAGCGAGTTTGTTGTTCCATTAGTTAAAGCTGTACAAGAACAGCAAGTAATGATTGAAAAGCAAGCTCTACAATTGCAACAACAGCAGCAACAGATTCAGGAATTATTGAAACAAAATCAAGAAATAATTCAACTGAACAAATCATTGATTCAACAAATAAACTCCAAATAAATCGCCTCATTGCAGTATTATTTGAAACACAAATCTCATGATTTTCCAAAGTTTTAATTTAGTTTCTCGTATCACTTTTGCCTTGCTTTTCATGAGCTGTTTCGACTCTGTTCTAGCACAAGGACTGGTTCAAAACGGTGGATACATAGTTCAAACTCCTGGATCTAATCTAATTGTAAACGGCAATAACGGAAATTATAAATCAACAGGAAAATCAGCAATTAAATTAGCCCCGAATGCTTTTTTTGTTGTGAGCAATAACTGGACAAACAATGGTTCTACATCCATTTTTATTACTAACGAGGGTCGAGTAGAATTGCGAGGTAGTAACATTTCAATTGATGGAAACAATACCACACATTTCCCAGATTTGAATTTAAGTGGTAACGGAAAAGTAGGACTATTTGTAAACACCTTAGTTGGAGGTGGAATCAATGGTGGAGGCTTGGGAATATTACGCCTAAACAACACCCAATTGATGTTAAATTCCCGAACATTAATTGTGAATAATAAAAATTCTAACGCAATAACCTACTCGAGTAATGGCGGGATTGTTTCGGAATCCAGCTCATCTTCTGGATACGGACGTTTGCAATGGAATGTACGGAAAGCAGATGGTGGTCCTGTATTCACTATCCCCTTTTTAAATTTAAATGGTCAACGAGTTACGTTCCAATTTACATCCAACAACATCGGACAGAACCTGGTTGACTCTGGATTTATATCCGTTTCTACCTACCCCACACCCGACGTCCCCAAACCAAACAATCGTCCATTACCCGCCGGAGTTTTCAATACGGATAACGAATGTGATGGAGAAAATTCCGAACGTTTAATAAATCGTTTTTGGATTTTAGAAGATGGTGGATATGCAATTAAACCCGATTTAACCCTAGATTTTCAATACGCTGATGTCGACTTTCAAGGAAGCAACGATGCAATTACTGAAAATAACTTGGGCAGCATTAAATGGAACGATGCTTTAGGCCGATGGATTTATCCCATTTCAGGAACATTAAATACTTCAAAAAATCAATTAACCTATAGACCTAAACAGAACTTTTCTGGTGTTTGGACGCTTTCTGACACTACACCCTACCCAAGAGCTGCCTTTAATTTTGTTGGAAATTGCGAAAAAGATTCTGTGACGTTCACGGATAAATCAGGAGTAACATCCGATAAAATCATACAATGGCAATGGAGTTTTGGTGATGGTAGATTCAGTGCACATCAAAATCCTGTGCATTATTACAGTCCCTCTGGAAATTTCCCAGTTCGATTGGTTATCCGTTCACAATCGGGATGTCAAGATACAGCGTATAAAAATGCTCTGATTTTGGCTGCACCCGTTGCAAAATTCCAATTAACCGATACCTGTGAAAATAGTGTTGTGGGATTTGAGTCATTTAGTTGGCCTGGTTCTGGTTTTATTGCTGCCGAATATTGGGACTTTGGAGATGGATCATCTCAAGAAGTGGGAAAGAAAGTACAACATTTTTACGGTTCCGTTGGTCTTCCGGATATCCGTTTGATTGTATATAACAGTAAAGGTTGCAAGGATACATTTCTGCGTCAAGCATATATTGCCCCAAAGCCTTATGCTTCGGTTCAATTCAAAAATGATTGTCAATATAGCCCCATTCATTTTTCCAATGGTTCTACTCCTGGAGCTGGCAGCATTTCCAATTATTCTTGGGATTTTGGAAATGGAAAAAGATCAAATAACCCCTCAGAAATTGTAGCATTTAAGGATTTTGGAATTTACACGGTGGTTTTTAGAGTAGAAAACTCTTATGGATGTTCGGATACATTGTTGTCGCCACTAGAAATTTACCCCAGAGCAATTGCTGATTTTACATTTAGTCCAGATGAACCGAAAATGTTAGAACAGACTATTTTTAAAGATAATTCGAAATTTGAAGACCGTTGGGAATGGGATTTTGGAGATGGATATTATTCTACGTTAGAAAATACAGCACACTCATTTGAAACTCATAATACCTACAACGTTTCATTAATTGCGAGCACTCAATATGGATGTGCGGATACGATTACTAAACCAGTTACTGTAAGATCTATTCCGTTGTATTGGTTTCCCAATGCGTTTACACCTGCTAACTCAGAAGATAGGAATGATGAATTTGGTTTAGTTACTCCACTGAGAATCACCGAATTTGAATTTAGCATTTACAACCGCTGGGGACAATTAGTTTTCCTCAGCAATGATCCAAACGAAAAATGGGATGGAAGTTACAACGGAGTGATGTGTCAACCTGGTCAATACATTTATCAAGCTACATTTAAGAATCCCGAAAAGGAAATTCAGGTTTATAAGGGAACTGTAAATTTGTTGAAGTAACTCCGTTTTAAAACGGTTGAATCAATTCAACATTTCAATGTGGTTGCGGTGGAGTTTAACCATACCGCGTTGTTCCATTTTCTTTAGTAAACGAGAAACCACCTCTCTTGAAGTGTTCAAATCATTTGCAATGGATTGATGAGACATTTCAATATCATTACCTTTTTTGAGGAAAGACTGTTGTTTTTTGAGGTAAAATTCGAGTCGCTCATCCATTCCACGAAAAGCAACATGATCCAAAACAGATAAGACCTCCTCAAAGCGATTGCGATAGGTGTTAATTACGAATTCTTGCCAAGATTGATACTCTCTAACCCATTCATTTACTTTAACCATGGGAATAAGTAATACCTCGGTATCTTCGGTAGCAATGGCCATAACTTGACTAGTTTCTTGATGTCTCAAACAGGCCAATGACATGGCACATGCTTGACTAGTTTTTAAATAATACAAGAAGTACTCTCCCCCATCCTCTCCCTCGCGATAAATTTTTAGTGTTCCGCTAAGAACAATGATCACTGAGGTAAGATGTTGACCTGTACGAATTAAAACTTCCCCTTGTTCTATTTCTTTGACTTCACCGAATTCCGAAATCTGATTCAGAAGTTCTATCTCTACATCAGGAAATTTTAATTTTAAATGTTCAGGGCTAATTTTCATCACAATTGTTCTCGAATTGAGGTTTATTCACCAAAAATAATGGTTTTTTAATTAAAGAATGATGGGATT
>CAYPYX010000116.1:0-4893 GCA_964415065.1 uncultured Rhizobium sp. | reverse complement strand
TGCCCTGCTTGGTCTGGCGTTAATTCATTTGTGCCTATTACAATAGCAGTAGTTCGGTCTTTACGACTTTTGATAGATTCGATTTGTGCGGGAAGTATTATCATTTTTCTTCTCTTATTCTTTTGATGACATCTAAAATCAAATCTCTTTCCATCTCTCTTGCCCTATCAAGGCATTTCAACATGATTTCTCTATTATCATTTGGATTGTAAACCATTGCGAACAACCATTCAACTGGTGAGTTAATTTCATCTTTCATTTTATTTATTGTTATCTATTACAAATATAGTATATAATTATTAATTCTAGAGAATAGATCCTGAACCAAAAGAGAATGAGAATATCCTAACTGACTTTAACATCAGTTGTCAATCCCTTTTGAGTGTTAATTATCATTCTGTCGAATGAGTCCTTTCACCTTCAAGTCCTAATTTGTCACCGATGACAATTAGTCTGGGTACTACTTTAACGAGATAATCGGCTCTCGTGATTGTCTTACGGCTTTACCCTTTATGCTACCGTTGCGCTGTGCAATCATCCCTTTGTAACGCGTTCTTTTCTTTACCAAACGTATTTACACCGCCATAAAAAAAAGTCCCCCAATCATTAAAACCTGTTGAGAGTTAAAATGAAAGGGGGAAATACCTAACTACTCTCAACACTACAAAGATACAATAAAAGTCAAAGGTTGCCTTTATACTTATTCACGATTCTTCAACAACCCAAACCACCATAGGGGAAAGGTTAGAGACGTGAATAGCATTCCAATGATATTATCAGTTGTGAAACGAATGGAGTGATAACGCATCAGTGTTAGGAACAAGCCAATATGTAACAAGGCGGTAATCAAATATGACATAAAAAATAAATGTAGCAGGTTCATTGCTTTCTTGATTTTCGTCCACGTTTCTTTGGTTGTGGTTGTTCAACTTCATTTGTACTATCTAACAACTCGGAATCCTCGCGCTTAAGTTGGTGCGTTAATTCGTCAACTATCTTGGTCACGCATCCAATACAATGTCTCAACTTAATCGGCTTTGTGTCTCCATTGATAATGGCTTTTAACTTACCGAGAATGGATCTCTGTTCACCGGTAACCACTCCCGATTTCTTAATGGTAGCAATCAACTCTTTTGCTTCTTCTATCGTGTCGTTATCCGTTTGCGCAGTCCAAAGTTTCGCAGGGCATTCCTGTAATGCCATTCGAGCCTTAACATCCATGAAACAACCACATGGCTTAAAGCGAACACCATTCATTTCTTTCCACTCATTGAATGGATTTAATTTAGATAACGCAGTTCCACACGTTCGGGTTGTGTGGTTAAAGATTGGACAGGCTTTGCAAATACCCATCCGATACTCGAACATCTCTTTATTCGTCATATTTGATGCATTTTTTTATTTCTTCTTTGGCACGTTTGACAGTGTCATATAAATAGCTTACAGGTATGCCAGTCTCATTCGATAATTCTCGGTAACTAAAACCATTCATTACATAAAGGTTGAACACTTCCCTTTCAAAAAATGGAAGTCGGCTCATTAGGATGTCAAGTTGTTCGTTGGTCAATCGTGAACCTATCCACGTTTCGCGGTTGTTGTTTAGTTCAACTTCGAATTGATGCGGTTCTAAATCCGTCCAATTCGCTTGAAAGTCACCGATTAATTTCTTATACCGGGTACGTGGTCGTATGTATTCCCATTTGAGCGAACAAATAACATAGGAATCAATGTCGTTTATTTTGGAAGTGTCGGTTTCAAGAATATTCAATAGTGTACTATGTAACAACTCATCCCCCTCGAATTGAGATGCGGTGATATTCCTCGCAAAAATGCGGTACTTATTATATTGTTCCTGCGAAATAACCATCTATAATCTTTTGCGCCTCATCGAAACCTTTACATATAGACGCACAATATCCTCTTTTGTTTAGATTCTTAATCCATTCCTTTTGTTCCTTACTCACTACGCCTTTCTCGGTCTTTAATTCAATGAATAAACCGTGATACTTTTCATTTGGTTCGCATATTTGAAGGTCGGGAAATCCTTTTACGTACCCAGTCGCCTTCATTTTAATGGCTTGTTTCATACTTGTGAACATACCACCTGCACTCGCACAGTAAATAGCATTAGGATAAGCAAGTTTCAAGTACTGAATAACCGCAATTTGTACACCCGCCTCACCCGAATAGGGTTTTTTCGCTCTCGGTTTTAGGCTATTTACTATCTTTTGCTTCATCTACTATTTAGAATGCGTCTAAATTACTATTTAATGACCTTCTGAAACCCGCGTAAAATCAACAAAAATGAAAAAAGTTTTATTTTTATTGAAAATTTATTTGGAATGAAGAAAGAAGTTCACATATATTTGCTCAACAAACAAAAACAATAAAGAAATGTATCAAGTAATCATCCACGAAAGAGGAAGCCAAGCAAAGGTATTCGACTTCCCAACATTAGAACTTGCTAACCAATCAGTTCACCGCCACGCGGACGAAATGAGCCTTACTTACAATGAGGATCAAGATGGGTTCGGTTATGCCTACGATTTAGAAGTTCCTGCAACCTCTCCATTTAGAAGTGAAATTTATATCTTTGAAATTGCTTAATTATGGAAAGGAACGAAAAATATTGGATTGTAGAATTGACAGGTGAGCAATTAGCAATCTTACAAAGAGCAGCAGTTGAGTATTGTGAAGGTTATAGAGGAAGTGTATTTTCCAAAGAATCTTTAAAAGAAACTCTTGAATTAGTATATTTCCCAAAACATAGAAACTTATGAATTACCCAAGAAAATATATTTGCGTACAATCTTCAAGTTACCCAACCGAACAACTTGATTACAACGCACTGGCTCAACACATCGCGAATAGTGTACCACGTAGCCCACTTGAACGAATGGAAGACCTTTTAACTGAAAGAACATATGTACGATAACATCAACCCTCCAACATCCATCTTTGAAGGCGAAAGATGTGAAAAGTGTTCCGAAATGCACTACGAAAGAGAATTATACGTTGTCTATACCTCGATTGATGATTACCAAGAATGGTGCGACAAATGCATAGAGAACCACGCAAAACATCATCCGATTATGAAAGATGAATTTTGGGCAATAGGCTCAACAGACACCGAAAACAATTTAACAATTAAATAAATAAAAACGATGGCTACATCAAAAATCACGCACGTACAAGGTGCAGGGACATGGAACGACATGTTTAAATTCGAAGTCACTATGGAAAACGGAGACACAGGAACGGTCTTCAGTAAATCACAACAACCACCCTTCGCGGTTGGTGACACGAAGAACTATGAAATCACACCAAGTGGTAGAGGTCACAAGATTAAGTGGGTTCAAGAACAACGCGCGTTCACTCCGAGTTCAACAGGTAACAACTACCAATCTAACAACTCGAAAGAAAAAGAAGAATCAATCGCACGTGCTGTAGCTTTAAAGGCTTCGGTTGATATGAATCATTCCGATATGCCTCATAAAGTTATTGAGGTTGCTCAACTATTCGAAAAATATCTTTTGACTGGAGTTGGTTTAACTGACGATGCGAAAGATAGCGCGAATAGTAACTCTAAAATGGATTCAGGCGACTTACCATTTTGAAAGCAAGAAGTATTAAGAATTTTAGAACCATTAAAACCAATAATCATATGAACAAATTAGAGCAAATCTTAAAGTGTACTTTAACACAACAGCAGTTACATTCCTACGATCCGCATATCGCGGAGTTATTCAACCCAATCATTAACTTAATTGACAAATTAAACGATGAAAAGTAAATGGGAATTATTTGTATTCGCTTGGTTCGGGACAACCCCGAGCCTTGCGAAGGCAATGAACATCAGTTATCCACAGGCGCAAAAGTGGACACGTTACCCGATGCTAATGCACGTGTGTGATATTACTAAAATAAGTAAGTATACTGGCATCAGTTCAAAGGAGATTGTTGAACTAATTTTGGAAAGCGAAAAGAAAACAATTAAAAACGAAGGTGATGAATAAACAAACAGCAGTACAATTATTAGTAAGTAAACTAAACAAGGAAGGTTTTGCTCCTGTGTTAACTAATGAGGAGATACAACAAGCACTACAAATGGAACGTGAGCAGATTGTAGAGGCTCATATATATGGTCAAATTGCACCTATAAGTACAATTAAAATACATGATGCTGAACAATACTACAACGAAATATACGGAAATCATTTTGTTGATGCCAACGAAATGATAGACCATAATGGTGATGTTAACGAAATGGTAGGAGGTCAAGATGAAAGCAAATGAACTTAGAATTGGGAATTATGTATATGATAATTTGGGTGGTGTACTAAAAATTAAAGGAATTAGTTTAGATTCAACTTTATCACACATTAAACCAATCCCACTAACCAAAGAATGGTTGTTGAAGTTAGAGTTTATTGAACATATGGACAAAAATGTATTTATTCATCCATCATTACGTTACTTAGATAAATTTAAGCTAAGAGATGATGGTGTTTTAGTTTATGTTAGTTCAGAAGTTTATATTACTGATTGCAAATACGTTCACCAACTTCAAAATCTTTACTTTGCTTTAACAGGTGAAGAACTAATAATAGGAGGTAACAATGAGTAATTCTTTAATACAATTTCTTGACCGTTACAGGATTAAGAACTACCGAGAGTTTCTAAACGTTTTCACCAATGAGAACGCGAAAGAACTGCAACGGATGATTCTTGAGAAGGAAGAAAACTATGTTTATTCCTTTGAAGATAAGGTAATTGATATGGTTTGCAGAACGCATGATGTCACACGAAAGCAATTTTTTTCAAGGTCACGTGAACGATTTATAATTGATGCGCGTTATCTTGCGACTTTATTAATTTATGCAGGAACAAAAT
>CAYPYX010000115.1:0-4908 GCA_964415065.1 uncultured Rhizobium sp. | reverse complement strand
ATCAATGGTCCTTTGGATTATATCAATGATTCAATGACCTTAATCGATCCTAAAAAGACCTACTACGTGCATTGCGCCGGTGGATATCGCTCGATGATTTTTATCTCCATCTTAAAAGCTAGAGGATATGAAAATTTGATTGATGTTCAAGGTGGATTCAGTAAAATCAAGGAAAATGCACGGTTTTCGATCACGGATTACGTTTGTCCAACAACGATGCTTTAATTTTTAATAACTTTCATAGGTTTAGAATTGGAATAGGGTGCTTCGGCACCCTTTTTCTTTTACATTTGCAACCGTCAGATATGTCCATTCATTTGCCTAAATATAAACCAGAAAAAATGAACTTGTGGGTTCACTTGAGTGGTTTGACGTGGTTGATCATGTTGGCTTTCAATATGAATGGGTTGTATTTACTGTACACCCCTGATTCAGCAGCTTACGTTCTGAATGCTCGAGAGCTTTTAGTGCCCGGAGATCGAAGTGTATTTTACAGTCTATATATCTATGTTTGTTCCAACATTGGACACTTTTTGGGGATATCTACATTATGGATTACAGTAATTCCCATCTTCTTGATGATTTACGGAATGTTGTATCAGTGGGTGCAGCGTTTCTTTTTCCCCAATTCCCCCGTTTGGCAATTTATAAGTTTAAGTTTAGCGGGATTATTAACGCCCTTTCCTTGGTTTATTATACAGATAATGCCCGATGTGTTTACTGGAATTTTATTCTTGTCGTTGGTGTTGTTTTTGGTGGAGAAAATCCGTTTTTTTCAAATTGTTTGGGGATCTATTGCACTGGCTGCCACACTGATGCACAATGGAAACCTCATAGTGTTGACCATTGTGGTTTTGGTTTTAATACTGAGTAAATCAGTTTGGGAAATCCTCATGATCCAAGCCCGCAGAATTTATTATTTGGGTATTATTTCTTTCTTGGGATGGGGTAGCGTGCTGTTAAGTAATTGGTTGGGCGGCAACGGTTGGACTACCGCGAAATGCAGTCATATTTTTATAGTGGCACAAATGTCGGAAACCGGAGTTTTAAAACACTATTTGGATAAATACTGCAATGAAGATCCTTCCATCATGTGTAAATACAAAGATTCCCTTCCCGAACATGCTTATGGGTTTATCTGGCCTCAGGATGGAATTTTAATGAAAACAGGAGGTTGGCACCATTCCGATACCCTTTATGGGAAAATAATTAAAACAGTACTTACCGATCCAGAGTTATTAATGCACTACACGGGTTCTGCTTTGAAATCAACGTCGTATCAATTAATATCGTTGGGTGTAGGAGATGGTATTTTCCCAGTAGATTCAAGTTCTACGTTGGCTGTTGAACTGAAGAATCGATTTCCAACGGATTATCATACTCTGTTTTCAAAAAATCCTCAGCAAACAGGTAGCATCGCATTTTCAGACTTGAATGAGTTTTACCGAAAATCGGCCATTGTATTGTTTATGGCCAGTTTGATATCCATTTATCTGATTCCTAGAAAAAATCAATTTGCTTGGATCGCTTTGTCGTTTATATTAGTATTATCAAATGCCTTTGCCACTTCTGTCTTTGCGAATGTATTGATGCGATTAAACACAAGAGGTTTTTGGATTCTCATGGTTGTTTGCTTGTTTTTGGTTTTAAAAACGATCAGCCATAAACTGATGAAGGAAGCTCAGTAAAAACAAACGGCTATTGTCTGCTTAATTAGAACATTTAACGATTTCGTAAAATGAGAATTGTTTTTTTAATTCAAAAAAACTAATTTGGATTTATGAAGCTTCGAAATCAGTTTCAATTTTTCAAAAATTGTGCTGCAGATTCGGGGTAAATTGTTAAATCAAAATTAATTGCACTATTTATGAGCAACAAAAAACTAGACAAGGGAAAATTATTCCACAAACTACATCAACTTCAAAAAAGATTGACTAGAATGAATGTTAACGAAGGCCACAGTCAAGAAAAATACGCTATACGAAAATCACGAATTCGAACTTTATTGGAGGCAACTCGAGGGCGAGGGAAAAGCTTAGCCGCGGATATGTAACCTATATTTTCGGTTAAAGAAACCTCAAATAATTTTATCATGAAACAGGAAGGGCGCCATCGGCGCCCTTCCTGTTTCATGATTTATAAATATATGAATAACCTACTAAATTCATAATTTTGTATAAATAATATAATTCAATACTTCCATTTACAAAATATAATGATCAGTTTGTAAAAAGAGATAATGAGTGATTTTTAATTGATAGTTATTCAATCTATCTTAACCTTTGTAAGACTGTGAAGACTAATTATGAAATTTTTATTTTCAAACACCAGAGTTAAAATAGCTATTATTGTAAATTTATTGACTTTAAATGGAGTATTTGGTGAATTTAAACAAACAGAAGTTAAATCGGATACCTGTGAAGTTGAATTTATAAATCACATAGATTGTCAATATTCATTGAAAAAAGTTGGATTTTATATAGACACAATTAATTCTGTAATGTTGGGTAAATCTCATATACATGAATGGATCTATAATAATGTTTTACAATACGGTTGTTGGTACGACGATACATTTTATTATCCTCAATTGCAAAATCCTACATTTTCTTGTGGAAATTGTGGTGATTCTGATTCAGTAATTATTACCGAATTTTACTATCAACCAAGCTATTCAAATACGATTAAATTTTTTTCTGTTAATGATGGTTCTGCTTTTGGACATATACTGTTTGATTATCGCGATAGGTATAACTATGAAGTAAAATTTGGATTCGTTTTCCCACAAACGCTAGATGAACCTTTTTGTTGTACCCCAAACTCTACTACTCCATTAGTTTGTCAAACGTGTAACTGTGGAGTGGGTATTGTGAACTGGCAGAATAAAGAGTTTGGTATAAAGCCAGCTAGAGGCATATTTTGGAATAATGAATGCAATCAAACTTATGATGTTGATGATTAAATTATATAAACCATGAAAACCATATTCAAATTACTTGTATTCATACTTCTCAACCCAACAGTTGCTCAGACAGAATTAAAACTGAAGTATTATAAACACATTAAAGCAAAGAACTTTAAAGCAACTCCTTTGGTTAGAGTAGAGACAGATGTATTAAATAATACTTTTCTAACTTACTCAACCAATGATTCTATTGAGTTTGAAGGCAATTTAGATACGGGTCGAACTCTCATTTTAGCTAAATATGATGAGGTAGGGACGTTGAAGTGGATGCATAAGTGGAAAAACGGCGATTTCAATTTTGGAAGTTTTGATGGAATTCAACCAGATAATTTCGGTGGAATTTGGCTACAAATACCTGGATCTATTTCCAAAGAACTACGACTTAATGGTGAAATATTTAAAACTGAACAGGGTAAAATCACAGTTATTCATTTTAATGAAAAAGGTGATTTTGATAAATACGGACAACTCCATTATTCAGCAATGAGAGATTTGGAAAGAGGATTAAATAATAAATACTATTCAATTGGCCAAAATGGCGATATATCATCTTTCGAAGAAAGTGGTAATACTTATGGTAAAGTTCTAAATCCAAGTTATGATTTCAATTATCCTGAGTTTGCAGTAGATAAAAAAGGAAACCGAGCAATTGTAACTATGGATTATCCTGGTCAAAGAGATTTACTAGACACAATTTATAAATGGAATAGCTTAGCTCATACTGTGATTTATTTCGATGATTCGGGTAGGTTTAAATGGCATCGCTTGATTACTAATGCTGGATCTCATACTGATTTGAATCAACATCGAATGCGATTTGATAATAAAGGTAATTTGTATATTTCTTCCGATTTTGGTAAGAACTCAATTGGTAAATCTGGATTGTTTGGCTCAGGCAAAAGAGCAATTGTTTATAAATTTAGTCCTGAAGGGAAACTTTTAGGTGAATTCTACGATACAGCAAATATCGGTAGCTCTTCCATGCATTCTGAAGCATGGTTGTATAACGACGAGTATGGACGGGTTTTTGGTATTTATTATACTTTTACAGGCAAAAAGAATCAAAAGTTTCCTGGAGCATTTATTCCCGAAATACATGCGGGATCAGCAATTAAAATCATTTTTGATACGCTTGAATTAAAAGCCCAGAAGTATTTTATTGTTCCTCCACAGGGAGTACCTGGGTCTTCGATGCCTGCCTCCACATCTTGTTCATTTGGTAGACCTGGGTATCAGAATTTATGGTATTTTTTACCCAATGGCGAAGAATTAACTGTATGGTCAAAAAGTGATTTAATACTGATGTTTTATGATTCCATAGGAATGAAAACCTCGTCAAGTAAACAGTTGAATAAAGTTACAGAGTTTGCATTTCCTAATCCAAGCAATGGGTATATTACAATTAATATTCCTGAGGGTTTGACTAATAAAGTTACAATTGAAATTGTAAACCTAAACGGTAAAATCGTTTACAGGAATATTCTAAAAAATACCGTTTCACCCCAAGAATTGAATTTAAATAGTTTATCAAATGGGTTGTATTATGTTCGACTTTATGATTCAGCGAATAAATCTTTTACTCAAAAACTAATTATTAGAAACGAATAGGTGGTGTAAACTTATTCCATCTCTTGATCTAAAACCATTATCATACACGCCAACGCAGCAGCGCCCAATTCGAGTTCACGCTTGTTTACGTTTTCAAATACATCGGTTTTAGCATGATGTACGTCGAAATACCGTTGAGAATCAGGAATAAAACTAACAAGCACGGTGTTCGGGTCTTTCTTTTTTAAAGGTCCAATGTCGGCTCCGCCGCCACCGATTTCCCAATGATCGAGCAGGTATTTGTCCCAAATAGCACGGTATTTTTGGGTTTGTGTAAACATAGAACTATCTATACCAAAACCTCTAGGAGTAAAACCACCGCGATCCGATTCAAT
>CAYPYX010000114.1:0-4912 GCA_964415065.1 uncultured Rhizobium sp. | reverse complement strand
GCTTTCACCGTCAGGATTGAATACCATTCGTGTTATTACGATGGTGAATAAAGATAAAAGTGTAGATATTTTAGGTGTTCGCTTGAGAATTAGTGTTAATAGTCCCGTGGATAATCTTGCTTCTGGTAATATTGCATGTTTTGTAAATAAAGAAACAGGAATAGTAGAAGGGAATGGATTTTACAGCGATATTACTAAAGAATCGGTATCTATTCACCCAATTACCAAAGAAAAATTAATAGGTTTCCAAATTCCAATGTTTGACATGGTTAAAAAGAAAGCGATTGAATTAGCACTATTCAAACCGGAAAATAGGTGTGTTGGCTGGGATATAGCCGTTACCAATTCAGGCGTAGACGTGTTAGAAGGAAATCATAACTGGTGCAAAATATTATGGCAAATACCAGTTGATAAAGGTCTAAAATCGGAATTATTAAAATATCTGGGTTAATAATGAAAGCTTCACTTACTACTCTTATATGGGTTTTTATTGTCTTTTTGGGGACATCAACAACCAAAATTAACCAAGGTAAAGAGGGAAGAATTCAAGTTGAAAAGAAATCACAACAAGGCTATTCTAAAAAATATATAATTGTTGTTCGAAAGAATTGTCCTAAGAGAACATTAGAAGCAGTAACGGACTTTCAGAATTATATTGTTAAAATTTCAGGTGAATTTCCTCAAATAGTTAATGAAAAACCGAGCGGTAAGTTTAAGACCATCTTTTGGATAGGGTCGCATTCACAGCTATCAAAAGTCTTTCCCAGAAAAAAGTTAGATTTAGGTCAAGAAGAGATATTCTTGATGTCAGATGGATTGAATGTTCTAATACTGGGAGATGACAAAGAAGAATTGGGTACAGGCTCAGCTACCATAAGAAACAGGCAGTTAGATGATTTACAATATTCCTATGGAACCATAAACGCCATTTACACTTTTTTATATGAAAAATTGAAAGTCCGTTGGTTTTGGCCCGATGAATTGGGAGAAGACGTGATAAGTATGGATGAATTGAATTTTTCTCCATTTGAGTTTCGATTTGAACCTCCATTTAAGGCAAGGTCTGGATTATTTTATTTATCCGGTTTAGGACGTAACTATCCGGAAAATAATTTGGACCAATGGTGTAAACGGAGTCGGTTGTTTTATAGTTCTGAATATTTTGAGCCAGGTCATGCTTTTTCACATTGGTGGGAAACCTATTCTGAAACCCGTCCTAATTTATTTGCTCTTACTGAAAAAGGAAATAGAAAGCCTATCGGAACGGGCAATACTGCAAAATTATGTGTTTCAAATTCGGAAATTTCCAAATTGTGGTTGAATGATGTGCAAAAAGTAATGGAGGCAAATCCGTTCGTATCTAATTTTAATGGAAACGAGAATGACGGTTTTATTTATGGGTGGTGTCATTGTGATGACTGCCGTAAAAT
The DNA here is from genome assembly GCA_964415065.1 of uncultured Rhizobium sp. Classification (GTDB taxonomy): domain Bacteria; phylum Bacteroidota; class Bacteroidia; order NS11-12g; family UBA955; genus VMCP01. Next base: position 3,482 of record CAYPYX010000114.1, on the reverse strand, counting down.
TGATGCCACACCGAGGGATATTGAATTAAAAAGATTGTCTGATAGACATGTTTACTTGGTAAATCAGTTTGCTAAGGAATTACGAAAAAAATATCCCCAAAATAAGAATTTTCATGTTTTATATTTCGATTATGGATATGATCGACCCTTGCCTAAAAAGTATACTCTAGACTCTTCTGTTTGGACGGTTTCGGTTTCGAATTTTCATTTGAATCGAAATAATAATTTAAGTAGTAAACAACCGTCTGTGGAAGAATATCTTGGGTGGTCGAAAATTTCAACTGCTGTGTATTGGAGACCAAATTTAGGAAACCCAGTTGGGCTGCAATGGGGTTTGCCTGACATTGCAATGTCTGAAGCATTTGAAGATTTTGCCTTCGTTGCAAAAAATAAGTGCAGGGGTGTTAGCTTTGATGGTTTCCCTAATCACTGGTCAACTCAAGGTCCTCAGTATTATGTAGTAGCTCAATTAGCTTGGAATCCGAATGCAAAGAAGGAGGAAATATTAAATGATTATTACACTCGTTGTTATGGGCCGGCAAGTTCAGAAATGAGGGAATATTGGGAGTTACTCGAATCAACTAGATCATTGCATTTAAAAAAATACGGACCGAAAGCAGGAAGGTTTAGTGTTGGAGAAACCTATACTCCAGATGTATTTCAAAAACTCTATATTTTACTGGATAAAGCTAAAAAGCGTACTAAAGGCAAAGCGTTAGTTAAATTCAATAAGCGAATTAAATTTGTTGAATCGGGAATGCGATTTACTTATTTAATGGTAACTATCCGCAGAGAAATGGAAACTTACGAGAAAACAAAAAGTAGGGAAAGTTATCAAAAAATCAAGTCGAATTGGGAAGATATAGCCAAATTGAAAAAGCAAATGAATCCGTTGGCCATTAATTTCAATTTTATAAAACCGTGGGTTCCAGATGCAAAAAGTGAGTATAAAAGAAGAATGAAAGGAATGGTTGTGGAGTTGCCCGTGTCTATTAAAGAGCGAAATGAACTGGATATGGAAGCCCCTAATGATCAAGACTAGTAATAAGGTACAATAATGCAAAAAATAATCTACATTGTAGGAGCGGGTAGTGTTGGAGGACATATTGCAAGCAATAAGGAATTATACAATTTACAAAGTTTTGAAATTGCTTTTGTTGATGATGACCCCAAAAAATGGAATACAATTTTTTGTAATTATCCCGTAATTGGCCCGATAAATAAATTACTTGAATTAGAAATTTCTACACCCGTAATCATTGGGATAGCGTTTCCACGAATTAAATTCGAGATTATTCAAAAATTAAAACAAAATTCTAATTTAACTTTTCCTACTTTAGTGTCTAACAGAAGCTGGATATCGAATGACGTACAAATAGGTGAAGGAGCCATTATTTATCCGGGAGTGTCAATTAATTATGGCTCTATAATTAAAGATTTTGTAGTTATTAACATGAATTGTTCTTTGGGCCATCACGTTGAAATAGGAGATTATGGTAGTTTGTCACCAGGAGTGAATCTAGGAGGACATACTGTAGTTGGAGATTCAACCTTGATGGGTATTGGTTCTTGCACACTTCAGGGAATTGTTATTGGGAGGGAGTCTATTATTGGCGGACAATGCATGGTTACCAAGAATGTAGATGATAATTTAACGATGGTTGGTGTTCCAGCCAGAGAAATATAGAGTTAGTAAGATTAGCTAAACTTAGGAACTTTAATTTTTAAGAATTAATAAAAAAAGCGCCAATTGGCGCTTTTTTTATTAATCATTTTACCAAACTATATTCCAATTTAATTGAGAATAATCAATTTTTTACTATTTGACTGGTGGTTAATTGAAATGTAATATACTCCAGATTTTAATTGATTGATTTCTGAATTTATTTCATTGTTGATATTTACCTTATCCAACAATAATCTTCCATCCGAACTATATAACTGAATGGATTGAACTATCTTGCTGCTTTTGATATAAACAGTACTACCAGACTGAATAGGATTAGGATGTATCGAGAATGCATCTAAATTGAATGTGGAAATTTCATTGACTTTGTCAAAAACCAAAATAATCTGTTGTGTATCTGATGCACAGAATTCATTTTCAGTTACAAATGTAAAATTCACAGTTTTTAAGCTGTCTGAGATATATGTGAATTTAGATTTAGAAGGAATTGAAGTTTTAATGCCATCTATATTCACCCAGCTGTTGAAGTTCGTGTTTGGCATTTCAAAAACTACAGTATCACCCACAAACTTTGTATAACCCGAGTATGTGAAAATTGGTTTTTGGGGTATTTCTAAAATGGTAGTAACCGAATCTGTTATATTATGATCGCAACCTTCTATGTCGGTACCTTTGAAATTGATTTTATAATTATTGGGTAATAGCTGATTCAAGTATAGCGTATCTAGATTATAATTTACATCGGTGTTATTTATGGTCCACGAATTAGTGCCCATTAATTTATTTGAAGTAGTAATGAATTCATTTGATCCGAAACACAATGAATCAGCAGATTTAACTAAAAGTAAATTGGATTTAGTTTTGATTACATTATTTGAATCTAGTAAATCATGATTACATCCAAATTTGTCTTTACATGTTAATTGAATTTTGTAATTGCCCGTTAAATATCCTTTTAGATTGATGCTATCAAGATTAGCGAAAGGAGTACTGTTAATTAACCAAAGATTGGAATCTTGTAAAGCTATGTTTGTCTTGATAATAAAATCGTCCCCAAAACAAGCAGTATCTTTGCTACTAATAAGGCTTAAATTAGATTTTTCTATAATTTGAATCGCACGATTTTCAACCGATTGTTTACAGTTAAATTCATCGGTTGCAAACACGGAAATCATATGCTTACCCATGTTTAAATTATCCAAAATAATAGAATCGGATGCAGTTGAAAATAATTGTTGGTCAACAAACCATGAAGTTGAATCCATTAACTTAACATTCGGTTTAATATTGATTTTTTGACCTTGGCAAGCACTATCAGTGTTAAAAATAAGTTGCAATTTATCTACTGACATCAAATGGATAGAATCCACAACATAACAACCTTTTTCGTTCCATTGCATTAGCTTTAAATGATTAGAAGAACTGAATTGGTTGAATTTTATTTTAAATGATTTCGAGTTGGTATCTGAAACAAGGGTATCATTAAAGTACCAAATACATTTAATGTTCTTGTTAAAATCATTGCTATCATAGAACACATAATCTTCGGCGGTACAATATTTCGATTTATGATCTCCTGAAATAGCTATGGGTAACAGTGTGTCAACAAAAATGGTATATTTCTTAGTTGCAGACCAATTTTTCCATTTCTTAGGACCAGCCGAGAATTGTACCCTGAATTGAATTTCGTAGATTTGGGTATCCAACGGTGATATAAAAGATAAGTTCTTTAATGAAGTATCCGCTTGTAAAACGAGTTCCCAACTTGATTTGCTTTTATTATAGCGCTGAATTC
>CAYPYX010000113.1:0-4948 GCA_964415065.1 uncultured Rhizobium sp. | reverse complement strand
GCTTCACGACCATAATCGTTTCCTCCGCCATCGGACAAACTGTAAGCCTCATCAATGAATAGAACACCTCCAATGGCTTTATTAATTAACTCGGATGTTTTAATCGCTGTTTGTCCCACGAATCCACCCACCAAAGCTTGGCGATCACATTCTACCAGGTGACCACGCTCCAATATCCCCAAAGCTTTAAAAATCTGAGCTAAAATACGAGCTACCGTGGTTTTACCCGTGCCGGGATTGCCTGAAAACACGGAATGCAGCGAAAACGTTTTCCGCACATCTTTACCCAAACTCTTATAAAAACGCACCAACTTCACTACTTCTTCGATTTCTTGTTTCACCTGTTCTAATCCGATCATGCCTTTAAGTTTCCCTAAGGATTCTTTCAACAACTCTTCATCGATTGGAATTTCGGGCAGAATGCGATTCTTTTCGGCAAAAATCTTCTCGAAATCTTCTTTTTCGAGGGTGGATAAAACTGAAATATCTAAATCTTGGGGATTCTGCATTTTCATAACACGCAATCCCAAATTGATTTTGGCTTCATCCAACATCGAGTTCACCAAACGAGCATTTCCGAAGAATTTATCACGATCTCTGTATTTATCTACCAAGAATTTATTCAACGCTACACTCGCTGTTTCAGACAGCGTAACTGAACGTTTTTCCGCAGCAAATTGTGCAATTTGAACCAATTCCTGAGGGGTGTAATCGGGAAAATCATATTGCACGATGAAACGTGATTTCAAACCAGGGTTCGACTCCAAAAACACATCCATTTCAGCTGGATAACCAGCCACAACAATAGCTATATCGTCGGCATCCGATAATTCTTTTAATAAAACCTCGATTGCCTCTTTGCCGAAATCTTTGTTATCATCATCTTGACGTGCTAATGAATAGGCTTCATCAATAAAAAGTACTCCGTCTTTGGCTTTTTTAATCGCCTCCTTGGTTTTGGGAGCAGTTTGACCAATGTATTCAGCAACTAAATCGCCCCGATCTACCTCATGAACGTGACCTTTTTTCAGCAGTCCCAATTCCTTGTAAATTTGACCTAACAAGCGCGCTACTGTGGTTTTACCCGTACCCGGATTTCCTTTAAACACTGCATGAAGATTGATTTTATCGGTTTCTGCAAAACCCTTTTCTTTACGAAGAGCCACAAAACGCAGATAGTCAGAATATTCACGAATTTTTTGTTTGATGGGCGACAAACCAATAAGTGCGTCCATTTCCTGCATTACGTGTTCAAATCCTTTTTCGTTGGTTTGTTTCTCTGGGGATAATTTTGCCAGTGCTTCCTCCACCATTTGCTGATTGTCTTCGGGCAATTCGAACTGAACAAAAGGCTGAAAATCGGATTCTTGAGCTTCCACAAAATCATCGCCCAATTCAAATGGAATGTGAGCCATCATTTCGCTCATGAAAATGATTTCGACAAAATATTTACCTCTGGCCCATGTACCAATTACGTCGGAACCATATCCTACAGAAAACTGAATCTCGTCTTCCGTAGGTTTAATAAAGAATAATTTAGTAACTCTACCTTTGAGGTATCCCGCGGACGTTCTGAAGTTGATTACCAGCTCTATCGGTAAATCCCGATTCATTCGCGTTAGATTTTGAGCATTAATTTCCACCCAAATGTACTTGGTATTGAGTACGTTAAAAACGGAATAATATTTACGCTTAGCTAGGGTAACGTCGTTATTACCGCCTTCATACAATTTTACGGTATCGATTTTAAAATACGGATTGAATCCAAGTTTAACTACGCCAATGTTCTCCACGTAAAAATTCTTGGAAGCCAGTTTTTGATCGCCGATCCAAGCTTCCCAGCGATATACGCCGGCTTTCCAGTAAGTTGCTGGCGTGCGGACACCCCATCCCTCGCGACAATAAATAATGGGTTCATCTTTAGAAACAAACCGATCGCAATTCAGGGAGCAGATTTCGTTGTTCTTTTCGTCGAAACACTTGAGAACCATGTTGATGGTCCAATCTTCTTCATCAAAAAGTTTATTATAGAGGGTAACTTCCACATAAACGTAAGAGAGTTCCTGCTCATCGAAAACGCTTCGATATTTCTTCGTATTATCTGCCAGCCATTCAATGCTGCAGTAGGTTTTAATGTCTTTGAATTTGTAGTATTTGTTTTGACTCATACGTAAAGTAATGAACCAAACTTAACGAAAAAGTTGTTTAATTCGGCAGTACCCGATGAAAATAGATAAAAATTTGACGAATTCTATTTCGTGTTTTGGGGGATGTGGGTAACGATTATCCCCCAAAATTTTATCAACCCGTAATTTCTAACCGCTATTCCAATGCTTTACAGCGTGTAGTTAATTCCGGCATTGAAACCAATTGAGGTAGTTCCTGCTCCGAAATTCGCATGATATCCGAATCCTTTGAGGTATTTCATGTAGAAAGCCTGTTTAATTCCAATCAAAGTTACTTGTGCAGCAGTACCGCTTCGCGATATATTTACTGTGGGTACTCCATTGCCAGAACCTTCTAACAATCGGGTATTCACGTTTATTACGTTCACACCCAAGGCCAATCCGCTATTGATAGCCAAGGTAGATCTTTTAAGAGGCTTAATCCACCAATAATAATCGAAATTGGCGGTTAAGCTATTCATGCTTATGCGATAATCGAATGTAGAGTTAGAACCCGGATTCTGGAAATCGGGATATTCCAAACGCGGTGTTGTAACGGATGAAGAATTAAACGAAAATCCCAAGCTCACTTTAGGTTTTACATGCATTTGGTAGCCGAGTTGCCAAGGACCAGAAATGGTGATTTGACTTTCTTGCAGTTCGGTAAAATCGGATTTTAATTGGTTAAACAGCTCACTGCGTACTTCTTGTTGAATGGCATCTCCTCCACTTCCGTAATAAAAGGTTATAGCTCCTGGAGCAAAGTGATTCACGCGTGCCATGGTTGTGATGGGTTGCGTTTCATTGGTAGATTGAGCATTTAGGGGTAAAATAGTTGAGGAAAAAGCAAGAATAGCTAATCCATTCAAAAACATAGATTTGCACAAAAGTGACATTCTATTTTGGTCGGAAGAAGTAATGATTTTCAACATATTTCTCAATTTTTTATGCAATTTAATGGAAATATTAAATAAAAACACTACTTTTGCAATCCGTTTCGGAAAGACCTCGTAGCTCAGCTGGATAGAGCAACTGCCTTCTAAGCAGTAGGTCACAGGTTCGAATCCTGTCGGGGTCGCACCGTGAATCGGCAAAACGGGAAGTAGCGCAGGCCGGTAGCGCATCTGGTTTGGGACCAGAGGGTCGCAGGTTCGAATCCTGTCTTCCCGACCACAAAATCCCCAAAAAAGGGCTGCTTTTGCAGCCCTTTTTTATTTAACTTCGTTTCCATGATTTCCTACAACCCCAAAGATTGGTTCACCTTTATTTTTAAAATCCATAAAACAGAAACCTTACAACGCCTGTGGCCGCTTTTAATTGCCGTTGGTACCTATTCACTCCTATTGAATTGGCTGGAAAATGAACTGTTTTCCGAAATTTCATTAAAACGTTCTCAAAATCTAGGTGTAGTTTACTCCATTCTGGGTTTTACCCTCTCCCTGTTTCTCGTATTTCGTACCAATACGGCTTACGACCGATGGTGGGAAGGACGAAAGTTGTGGGGACAACTCATTAACCATTCTCGAAACTTATTTCTCCTGCTCAATACCTTCGATAAAAACAACAACAAAACCTCTGAAACCCGCATTTTAATTGCATTATTTCCGCATTTTTTACGAATGCACCTCAGAGATGTACGATTTGTGCAAAATCAGGAAATCCCCGCGAACTTGGAATTGGAGAAGAAATTGTACGAACAACTATCCCCCGAAACCCAAGAAATGATTATCCATGCAGCTCATCAACCCATGAAAATTGCCGATGTGATTCACGGAAATTTAAACGAATTATGCAATGTAAATCAATTGATTATGCACTCAGAATCCATCAACGGGTTCATGAATATTTCCGGTGCTTGTGAACGAATTAAGAACACCCCCATCCCGTTCAATTATTCCGTTTTTATTAAGAAATTTATCTTCATTTATGTAATGCTTTTCCCGCTGGTTTACAGCAGCCAACTGGGTTATTTGGTATCGATTGTAACCATGTTTATTTTGTACGTTCTTGCCAGTATTGAGTTGATTGCCGAAGAAATCGAAAATCCCTTCAACGGCGATGAAAACGACCTTCCCTTGGAACAATTTGCGCATACCATTGTGCGAAATTCCCAGAATTAAAAACTTTTCCTCAATTAATGCACGTTGACTTTTAGCCCAATGTTGCGAAGTATTTTTGTCAACTAGAATAAACCCATCACGTGAACATTCAAGAATTTATTCAAAACTTACACTTCGAAACGTCTGATATCGTTATGGCCGCTGTGGTTGGCTTGGCGATCGGAATAAGTTGGTTCTATTTTTTCTATTATTTCGGGGGAATCAAATACGGAATGAAATCCAAACCTTCCTCAAATTCCGATTCATTCCGCTACCCTCCTATCTCCATCATTATGGCGGCAAAAAATGCTGCCCTGAACTTAGAAGATCATATTCATCATTGGTTGAATCAAGATTATCCCGAATTTGAATTGGTCATTGCCGACGATTGCAGTGCCGATGAAACCGGTTATTTCCTAGTAAAAACGGCCGAAATTGAGCCTCGTTTAAAATTTGTACTACTCGATCCCAACGTTATTAAATCAGGTGGAAAAAAATTGGCCTTGACATTGGCTATTAAAAAAGCAAAACACCAACATTTCGTTCTAACCGATTCGGATTGCATTCCCGAATCCGACCAATGGTTAAAACAAATGGCCAGCGGCTTTGCCAACCAAAAATCGCTTGTTTTAGGCGTTGCTCCCATTCAAACCCAAGGAAATGGATTTCTTTCCCGCTTAATTC
>CAYPYX010000112.1:0-5056 GCA_964415065.1 uncultured Rhizobium sp. | reverse complement strand
GCAAATGCCACTGGATTAGAAGTAGGCAAACGGCGTAAATTGAACTGACATTTTGAATTGGCAGAAATTGAGTCGGTAGGATCCAAAATATAAGCTACTAGCATGGTATCTGATTCACCTTCCGGAAAATTGGCTAAAGTTCTAAAATAATTTCCTGATCCATTTGGCACTTGAAATACATACTTGTTTTTAGCTGAAGAAATTGCTATTGACAGATCATACTGACGAGACTGTGGATTTCTGCCCGAGTTGGTTAATGCACTTTCGTCATTTACACCAGTAGTTTTATCAGTGTTAGCCAAATAGGTTAATACATCCATTAAAGCATCTTGCTTTCTTTTTTCAAAGGAGTATTTAACTTCAAATTCAGTTCCGTTAATATTTTCTGTGTACGTTCTTGAAATAATGCGTTTGGGTTTACATCCTGTGTAACATGTATTAAAACTTAAATGAATACTATCTTGTGAAAATCGATTATGAGCTGTAACCATGTACTCTTCTAAATCCCAATCGTAATATAAATTACTAAAGCTGTCGATTTCATTGATTTCATCAAGATCTGTTTGGGTACTATTTTTAAGTTCATTTAAAGGGTCACCATAACCTATGAAGCATTGTTTTACTTCAATATTTAAATCTCCGGAACAATTTACTCCAATCCAATTTCCCCCAATAAAACTATCTTGATTAAATTTATTGTTTGTCCAAATTCCTGTAATGGGATCTTTGATTCCTTCTTCATACCAAATGTTATTGTATTTATGAAAATCGATAAAGAAGTTCTTTTTGTATTGACTATTATCTAGCAAATAATTGTAACCTGAACCGGATGAATCCCAACATTGCTGATTTGTTTCGATGTAGTGTCTATTTCCGCTGTTATTTGAATATCCCGAAGGTCGAAGCAATTCATTCAACATTTGCAACATTTGAATGTCTTTGGATTTAACTTCTGGACTACAAATTGAGGGTCCACCTGAAATTCCATTACACTTAGACAATAATTGATTCATTATGGTTGAATTCAAGTTGCTTTTGTATTTCAGATTATAAAATTCCGTAAATGAATTTAATGATTCGATGTTAATAGAACCATCGCACTTCTCGAATAAATTCGTAAAACAACCGCTCACTACTTTAAGTTGAGTCGTATCCGAATTATTAATTACTACCTTCAACTCAAAGGTATCTTTATTGCCACCGTTTATCGACAAGAAACTCGTAATATCCAGTACTCTAATACCTGGATTTGCTATGAGTATCAAATTGCACTTTTGGGAATTGAAATTAGTTGAATTAAAGGGTTCAGATGCAATATGCATGTATGCTTCATTTCTCAAATTTGTATCCCCCGAAACAGCTAAACTACTATAGATAGATGCTGAATTATCCGTAATTCTTAATTCGGGCTTTAATAAATTATCAAGAACACCGGGGAAACTAGACTCACTGATTAAATGTAAATTATGTTCATCTAGTAAATTATTTGCAAGAACATACTGAAAGAATTTCAGCATGTAATAACCCTTTGTGGTGATGCTAATTGAATCATCTACACAACCATTGAATATTTTAATGTCTTCTGCAAGTGTATTGCAATGACAATCATTCAATTCACCGGTTCTACCGTTATCAAATAAAGATTGATTGGATTGACCAGGAAAGGCAATTAAATCAACATTGCAATCCAAGTTCGCATAGTTATTTCCTAAAAAATACTTCAATACTTGATCAAAAGAATTAAATCGATAACCAATAGCAGAAACATTGGATGAAACATCGGTTGTACCTAAAATACCCTGAGCAAAATATTCTGGTTTATTATTTCGATTACAAACTTCTAGAAAACCATGGATAATACTGTCTTTATGTATTTGCCAATTAGGACAATTATCCAGCTTATCCTTCCAATATTGAATTTGTGACTCACATATTCCAATTGTTATTATTGAATCAGATATAGATTCATACAAATTTTGAATATTTACTAAAGATCTCGATGTGTCATAATAATTAACGGGATTCGGGAACCAACTGTGTTTATTTCTAAATGCTAAGCTACTTGATGAAGTTCCAATGTTCCTGACAAAACTGCTACAACTTTGAATCTTCATTTGATTACTTTGTTGGTAAATATGTTGCTTTAATTGCAAGTACAATTGCTGATAGTTCTCCCAAAATAGATTGTACTTTTCGGGATGGTTAAATAGAACATTTTGAATCGAACTATCACTATAAGCTAACAAACAAATGCTTCTTTCTAAATCATCGGTTGCATCTTGACAAAATGCTAAGCCCATTGAAAGCTGCCAGATATTTAATTCTGCAGATTTGCCCCCAATTCTTAACCCACCTTGAATAGAAGCAAATTGAGAATAATGTTCCATGAGGAATTTCATTTGTAATCCCCAATTATTTAATGTCCCTGAGCTATTTATAAAAAACGAATCTAAATTATTGGATAAATCAGCATTTATGCCTAATGGATCAAAATATCCTTGATTATATGCCGTGTCAAAATTATCTATAGCTTTAAATTTAACATCATACACATAAGCACGTTCTAGGGTATCTAAACATTGTTGCAGTAAACAATATTCAGGGTGATAATTTAAAAGCGTGTTGGCCCAACTTTCTTGCCAATAGTACACAAATTGTTCTGGCAATAATTGTTGGGGATATTTTTCTTCAGTAAAATCACCGATTTTTATTTTGCAAATGGAACCATCAGGATTCAAATAGTTACCTAAAGCAGGACGTTGATATACGGGTATTGCTGTTCCAGAATGATTGTAAAATATACTAGTGCTGTCTGAATTGAAATTTGATAAATTCGTTAGTGTATCAAAATCAAACAAGGCATATTGACCACCTGGACTCAAGTCATTTAACATAGATACACGCAAAGACTCGCAATGATTCTCTACGGGGTTGCATGAATCACATGTATTACAGCTCGTGTCAATACGCGTGAGTTCATAGGCAATAAAACTATCAAGGTTTTTAAAACATTGATTGGAGTCAACATATTTCCGTGCTTTAGTTTGAATATTGAGTGTATTAACCTCAATTTTTTTGAACAAAACATATTCTCCAATGGGTAGATTGACCGTGAAACTATCACCCTTATATTGTACTTCATAATTCTCTGATGATGCGTAGGCATTGGAAGTATCCAAAACAAATTGGAGTTCACAAGTACTATCAATATTGGATAATACTGGAATTTGAGCAGAAAATATACTTTCACCAAACCCATCGAATAATTGAAAATTCAATTGATATTCACAGTCTAAACACTGTTGAAATTGTGTACAAGCTGTTAGCCAATTTGAACTATTTAACTTATAAGAAAAGGAATGTTCGCCTGGTGAGAATACTGTAAATGCATGTTTAGCCATAAATGCATTTTGATTCGCGTCAAAAATATTATCCTGTTTTGTGATAAAATCTGTTTCATGAACGGCTTCATAGTATGAATCCAAAGTATCTAAATTTGAAGGAGGAGAACCTATTAAACCAGTAGCAATTGTTCTGCCATGTTGGTCGATATAATTCACACTTGCCTGTCCATTAGGATCTATAGTAGCATTTCGTTTGTAATGATTGAAATACCCTGATTCAAACCCAAAAAGTTGATCCAATTCAATTTGTGTAGGTTTGCCATAAAACATTTTTGTTTCGTGGCCACCACCTATACGATGCACGTAACCAACTCCACTTTGCATATAAGGTCTTCCAGAACCGTCTGGTTTAAAAACAGTTTGGGTCATTGGAAATCCTTGTGCATCTGGAATAAACCTGTTTTCGTTCCATTTTTTGGGATTATTTGCAGAATAATATAAACCAGCACCTGAGCTTAAACCCAATGGTTCTGCCTGAATATTTTTCAAGTCAGTTACAGAATTACTTTGATCAAAATCAGATGCACTATAAGGTTCATTGCTTGTATTCAAATTAAAGTTTCTATAGAACTTTAAAGTATCTAAAGTTGAGGGAACCGGCAAAATGGCAAGAGCTTCTCTGCCTTGCCAATCGTAGTATTTTTCGGCAACTATACTATTTGTGTCTGAATATGATAACGTGACTATTTGTCGATTTCGCAAACTGCCATCAAAATACATCACGGTTTCCTTTTTTAATCCATCCTCCGCGAAAACAACAGAATAATCCCAGTTTTTTGTTTGGTATTCATGAGATGGACTATAAACATAGTTTGTAATAGTAGCTGTAGTCCAATCCTGAGCGTTACCAATACTTGGGATCTCTGGATACCATTGGCCATATTTTACTTGAGACAAATAAGTGCTATCCCAACGTACACGACGTACACGATACAATATGAGTCCGCCATTGTAAGCCAAGTTCAATAAATAATTTTTATTTTGAGTTACAACACGAGTACTGTTGTTTAAAAAATTGTAATCCAATGCTGAAAGGTTAGCCGTAAATCCAAATGTATCTAACCAAGTCCATTCCAGTTCATACCAAACGGGCGCTACACTACCTGTATCTGTCCACTGTATTTTTAGTTTGTTACCTGTTAATGTATGCGCCAATGAAGTGACTTTTCGCTCATACGGATAAAGGTAATAACGTTTGGTTTCAATTTCTGTTCTGATTGAAAAATTCTTCTTTACTGTAGCAAAGCTTATGGATGCGCCACCACTATCAGCGCTAATCACTTTGATGGAAGCTTTGAACTTAAAGATATTCTTAAATTGAAACAAACTGCGATCAATATAATGTGATTTTGAACGTGGGTTATAACTAATATTTATCCAAACGTCAAAAGAATCGTGATTTCCATTCACATTAAAAGTATCCAAAGTGAATTTAACCCAATAATTAAAACTATCAATTCTACTGGTTGTATCTACTATCTGTAATGCTATTCGGTCGTGAACTTCAAAGTTTTTAAATCTTTGGCGCCAAGTAGTTCCAGACATATCTGAATAATGGTTATCTGATACCACAGGCATGGTATAGGGCAAACTGGGTATATGTGAAACCTTTTTGTATTGATAGAAGATTTCAGAATTGAAATCCTGAGCCA
>CAYPYX010000111.1:4418-5093 GCA_964415065.1 uncultured Rhizobium sp. | reverse complement strand
ACTTTGCCGTGTAATGACCTACCAATGTGGTTATTAAACCAACGGAAATCATAACAACTTGCACCACGGGTTCTTCCAAAACAATGGGCAAACTTCGCAACATAAGGAAAGCTCCTAAATGTACGGATAACGAGCCATAGAATATAGCCGATGAAGGGGTTGGTCCCTCCATCGCTCGCGGAAGCCAACTCGAAAATGGGAACAATGCACTTTTTCCCATAGCGACTAAAAAGAATAAAAGTCCAACTGCAATTCCTACACCAGCACTTTCCCTTAGATGATCTTGTACAAAATCCAATTGGTTCAAATTAGCAAAATTGATATTGCTATGCCACGCATGATGACTGAGCCACATGGCTAAAATAAATCCAACGTCCCCAATTCGATAAATAAAAAACACCTTTACCGCATTTTTAACCGGGAGATATCGTTCTCGGTAAAAAGCTATCAATAAGAACGAACTAATTCCAAGAATTTCCCAACCAATAAAAATGGTTTCGTAATTACCTCCAAAAACCACAAAGTTGTACCCTACAAAAAACAGCTGAATGGTATTAAAAAACCGTTTAAAACCCGGTTCGCGATGCAAATATTTGGAGGTGTAGAATACCACCAATAAACTTAAAATTATTCCAAGGAAGGAAAAAATGGCCGAAACTTTATCGAAATACAAAC
>CAYPYX010000111.1:3948-4408 GCA_964415065.1 uncultured Rhizobium sp. | reverse complement strand
CCGAAGTTAAATGAATAATCCCCCGAACTATACAAAGAAAAATCAAACAGACTCATCCATTTTTCATCAGTTAACCACCATTTATAAACCAATACTGGAAACACCAACAATTGCATCAACAGTGTAAGTATTGCTGTAATAGAAATTGCCTTTTCATTATTTCTTTTCCAAAGCAAACTAATCAACAAACCCAACAAGGGAATAAGGATAAAATTATTTAATATTCCCATGTTTATTTTGAATTAAATAGTTAATAAAAGATTCGTTGGAGAAATAAAAGAACTCTCCAGAAACAGGATGAATTACAACCAAATGAACCCACTCATTTTTAAACCATTCATTTAAGGCTGCATCTTGTTTCAATATGTGCAACACCAATTCTGGTGTTTGTTGAACAATCATGAGCAACCGAATAGCATCGTGAATTTCCACCATCTGAGCGGCACCGATCGTGACGATC
>CAYPYX010000111.1:2046-3938 GCA_964415065.1 uncultured Rhizobium sp. | reverse complement strand
TACATTATGAGGCAGCTTACTACCGGCTCCCATTTGATCAGGACTCACCTTAGAAAAGTAATACTCCAAATTGATACCTCCACAAACCGGGACTGCCGCTTTCATTATAGAATGCAAAATAGTCCCATCGTTATCGGAAATAGGATTGTAAGATTGCAAGAATGACCTTCGATCTAAGTCAACATTTTGCGTCAAACTCCGGTTTCCAATTACACACAAAGCATTCGTTGCATGGTTGTATTCAGGCCTCGTTTCAAACAAACGGAGACTACGTTTCAAAACCTTTTGATGAACCTGATTCAGGGTTTCTTCTGAGATTCCTTGTTTATTGGTTAAGTTTGACTTATTGTAACCGCGTGAAACATTTGTAAATGCAATTGCTCTTTCAGCAGCATTATATAAAAGTGCATTTTCAAACCACTCCCGAAATTTACCGTGCACATAAAGTTGTTCAGTAGGCATACTATGCAAATCATAAAATTGTATTTCATCGCAGGTAGTATCATGCAAAGCTCCAATAAATCGAGTGGTTTCCGGTATGACTATTCCTTTTTTATTCAAGCCCATTCTTATTTCAGGCAAATTCAAAACCATAGCCATTATCCGAGCATTCACCGAACCAGGCCTTCCACTGCAAGCGCCGCAGTCGTAAGCGGCATAATGCGGATTGTTTATTGAACTTGCACCATGTCCTATTAAATATACCAAAGAGGAAAACTTCTGAGTTAAATCAATACTTCGAAGCATATTTTCCGCCCGAATTAATAATTCATCTAGGGTAAATCCCACTTGCAATCCATTCTCAAAAAAACCTTCATGCAGCAGAGTTAATTTCGATTCAGGATTCATAAAGCTGGCCGAACTAGCTACGTAATGATTCATTTCTGGTTGCACCACTTGCTTAAGCAGTCTATAGCCCGCAGCAAATCCAAGTCCAATAGAACCCCAAATTCCGTGTATTGATTTATGGGTGTTTCGACTCAAAATTGGATCATTCTTTACTTTTTGGGATTCTCTTTCGGGGGATGTTTTATTGGTTCCCGCAACATTTTGTGATCTTACATGTTCTTCAGTTGAGTTTGAAACAACAATTTTATTGGGGTTGGGAATTAAATTTTGGCAAGAATTGGGTAGTTGTTCTTTAATTAAGACATGAGGCGTTACGGGTGCTGGACAACTTTTAGATGCATGCACCATCCCCAACCCCTGATAATAGAATTCAATTCCAAAAAAACCCGGTATTCCATAAGTCTCAACTGAATTTTGGGATATTTCCTCTAAATGACTGCGCAAGCTACCCTCTCTATCATCTATACAAAATAAAGCTTGATACAACGGATTTGAACTCTCTTGCAATTTTTGAGGCTCAGTATTAGATCCGCTTTGAAGCTGATTGAGTACAGATGAATAGTAGGTCCATTCGAATGCCAATTGCCAAATGTACTCCACCGAAAAGTCTGGTTTTTGAATGGTTGGTTGATCCTCAAAATCGGATTCTATTAAATCGCACAATTTAAACGATTGTCCTTTAGTTACATGTGCACATAAAAAGTCGAATTCCAACAACAACTCGATTGCTATAAATTCAATGAGACGAACTTTTCTGGGTAAAATCAAATGCGCTGGATTCTGTTCCACCACGGAAACCAGCCCCGACCAGCCTGGATGCATTAGTTGCTGTTCTTTCAGGTATTCAAATTCTAAAGATTCATCTCCCAATAAATGATTCAATAATTCTTTAACTGCACATGCTGCGTTTTGGCATTCATTTAAAATTCTTCGAGAATCCGGATGTTTCAATACAGACACAAAACTTTGCGAATTTATAGTCTTAAAATCCGCCCAAACTCCTTGACTCCATAGTTCGTTTTCTAACTCTGAAATACCCTGAT
>CAYPYX010000111.1:594-2036 GCA_964415065.1 uncultured Rhizobium sp. | reverse complement strand
CATCGAAATAAAACCGGATACACGGCTGCATCTACATCTAAATTCAGCTTACGTTTCCAAACTCCTTTCAAGGTTTTAACTTTGGGATGCCAAACCGTTAAATTGGTGTTGCGGTCGATTTCATTTTGTGTGTATTCCAGCCATTGATCTGCAGAATATTTACTTCTACTTTCATCCAAAGAGAGCACGAAAGATATTGCATCCCGAGAAATTAAACCCCGATTAAACCATTCCAAATACGTGGCTAAATCGTAGATATTTTTAACACCTAACTCTTTAAAGTATGTCTCCAAAGCCGTTTTAAAGGGCAAATCCTGGAAATGATGAAGCGTATTGTGGTGTACAAAATCCTTCAAGGGAGCCTGACTTGGCAATAAATGTCTTATATGAGACAAATATTTTGCCTCAAATCCATTTTCTTGTTCCATAACTTCCTTGAAGTTTATTGTGTAACAACTGTTTTACGAGAACGATACCGTGTTGACATGTGGTGTTTTGACTTAGATGTATACTTCATATCATCTACTCCAGTAACTTCCAACAATCCACCTGCATTTTCAAACTCCCGAATCAAATGGTGCAAATTTTCCTGAACGGTATGATCTATAATTCGACATTGAGAAAAGTCCAACTTATAGATATCCTTCTGGTTAAAATCAGCAATAATTTTATTCAATTTCAACCAATTAGAAAATACGGCTGCCTTTTTCACATACAATACATTTCCCCTTTGTTCGTAATCCAATTTGAACGCCGCTTTCAATGGTGCACCCAATATAGTTTGTAGAATTATTTTTACTACAATTCCAGCCAAAATACCCAAAAGCAGATCCGTAAGTAGCGTTGCGATAATGGTTGTAATAAAAACGACCAATTGTTCTGGACCTATTTTTGCCATTCGACCAAACTCTTTCGGGCTAGCGAGTTTAACTCCCACTCCAATTAACAATGCGGCCAATGCACCTTGGGGAATCAAGTCCGAAAATTCCAAATCAAACAATAGAAACAAAAACATTAACGCTCCATGCCAAAAATTTGCAAAACGCGTTTTAGCCCCATTGTTAACATTCGCACTACTTCTGGCTACCTCTGAAATCATTGGTAATCCACCAAATATGGAACTTATCATATTACCGACCCCAACGGCAATTAAATCCTTGTTCGCGTTGGATTTTCTTCTAAATGGATCCATAGCATCAATAGCTTTAACCGTGAGTAAACTCTCTAGGCTTCCAACCAATGCAAACATGACAACATATTTAATAAAAACGCCCATTTCAGACATCCCACCGAATTGAATATTGACTTTTAGGGTATGAATTAAATCATCTCCAAAATGAATCAAGTACTTAGAATCCAAATGAATAGATTGAGATAAGGGTATGGCTATTCCTAATACTAGAATGGGACTGGGTATTTTCTTAAGAATGGGATGTTTAACT
>CAYPYX010000111.1:0-584 GCA_964415065.1 uncultured Rhizobium sp. | reverse complement strand
GCCATAAAAATACGATTAGCAAACTCACTACTCCAATGATTAATGATTTCCGATCGGCATGAATTAAGCTTTTGGGAATGGCTCGAATTAAATCCAAGGGTTCTGAAAATACATGCCCTAAACTATCTTTAGGAACAACACCGAAAATTTGATGAGCTTGTTTACTGATAATTATTATTCCTATTGCCGCCAGCATTCCATGAATAGCACTCAAAGGGAAAAAATCAACTAAGGAACCCAACCGAATCAATCCAAACAATATTTGAAGAACACTTGCTACGAATATGGCGCCTAAGGCCAATTTCCATCCCAGTAGAGCATCTCCTTTCCCGAATTCAGCAACCGCACCTGCTACAATCACAATCAATCCAGCTGCTGGTCCTTTTATCGTTAATCTTGAACCTGCAATCCAAGAAACTACCAATCCGCCAATCATGGCAGTTATAAGTCCCATGATTGCAGGAAACTCACTGGCTTTTGAAATGCCCAAACTCAAGGGCAATGCCAACAAGAAAATAAAAAATCCCGACATAAAATCGGCACTAAAATTTTGCTTCAACCCGGCGAAACCTTCGGCGGGGAGC
>CAYPYX010000110.1:0-5359 GCA_964415065.1 uncultured Rhizobium sp. | reverse complement strand
GTTAATCAGTCAAACTGTTTTGCGCTTTTTGTCCTAAAATTAGGGGGTGATAGCATGATATCTAAACTGTAAACTATCCACTTTGATCAAAGAAGTCATGGTCGAAGAGTCTGTAAATTGCCATGCCTCACCATTTGCGGTTATCTTATCTTTAAAATAGTATTCACTTACTTTTATTTTTGCTGAACTAGCTACATGAAATTTGCCAGATTTATTGAATTGACAATTTCTTTCGATATCCCAAACGGTTGTATTATTCAAACATTTGGTGGGTACGGATGAAAAAACGTAATCCTTGAAAAATCTCACATCAGGAATAAAATCTACTAGAGGTGTAGGATTATATTCGCTACCGCCTTTAAGATCAACATTCCATAGTTCACGATCTAACTGGGTCCATTTATTCTTAGTGTATATTTTAAAGAAAGAGTTTAATACACTACTTTGGTTATTGGAAATAACAATGGTTAAATTGGGCTGAGAAGGAGAAGTTGTATGAAATTTAAAATAGGAATTATTAAAATTGGCCGAGTAATTTTTAGGGTTATTGATATATTGAAATTTACTTGAATCAAGAACTATGTCGTTAGCGTTGTAGATAGCGATTTCTGTTTCAGCATAAATGTTCACAATGTCATTTTTGTTATAATCTAGTGAATTAGATTTGTTCCGAAATTTTAAAACAAAAGATTGAATGCGAGCATCATTTTTTTCAAAATTTATTCGGATAGACGTTTGTGTATCCAATGGAGATAGTGCTATGAAATTTGAAACGATTTTGGCTCTTACGGGTTTGTTATTTACTTGAAAAACTGTGTTGAAATTCGTATCAACATAAGTAGCCCAAGATGTAAATGTTAAGGGTGGAGGTATATTATAAATCGGTTCTTCTTTGCAACTTGATCCTATAAAGATCGATAAAATTGCAATGAAAATTAAATTTGAAAAATTTAGTCTTTTCATTGGATGATAAGTTTTTGAGACCAACCCTTAGCTCCCTTGATAAAGTAAATTCCAGATTTCATGTCTGTAATCTTAAATTCATTAACAGCATATAACGACTTAACTAAAACTCCGTTTATTGAGTAAATCTGAATGTCGTCGATTAAGTTAATTTTAACAATGTTATCACTGATATTTACTGGATTAGGGAAAATGAAAGCAGTTAATTTGTTTTTTTCTATTTTGGAAATTGATACCGTAGAATCACAAACTTCAGGATTAATATAATAGTCAGCAAAACCCCGAATAACAGATAAACTGTCTACTTGAGTAGTGTTATTTTGTGAAATATAGAATAATGGAGAATATGTTTCAGGGTAAAAAGCCAATTTATTTGTAACATTTGGTTGAGTAGTTAAGAACAAGCTAAACGGTTTAGTCGCAAAGTTCACACGAGCATCTTCTTGTAATAAAGACTTTAGATCAAACAAATATGTTTCATTTTGAAACTGGTCAACAGAAGTTTTGTGACTAGGATTTTGTCCCTGAGAATTGTCATAAGTTTTTTCGGAAATTATTGCATAGCTAGTATTAACTGGCTGCGAAAAAGTATCTATATAGTTTAAATTAACAAAATTTATACTATATGGATTTGAAAAAAAACGACCTTTAGAACTTGCTATTCCACACTTTGTAAACGTAGCTTGGTCTTGAATGTCAATCTCTAGAATATGACCAGTTTTATCTTCTAATATGCTTCCACTAATTGCTGAAGACAAATAAGTCATAAATATTTTTTCAACCGTAGTGTTGTATTTGCTATTGAACGAATTAAGGTCTAATTTACCACCGGGCGAAACCATCACGATACTATTATTTACATCGTTGACTTTGATATCAGTAACGTTAAAGAAGTAGCTAAATTCCAAATTTGGGTTGGTTACAATAGAATCAAATAAATTAACCAACACATTTCTAGATAAAGGTTGAATTTTACCAGAGTTTGTCTTATTAAGTAATGTCCAATGGCTTCCTAGTGAATTTTCTTCTTCCGAGTATAAGTAAAATTCTTGAACGGCATTGGCTATTTGAGTTTTTACCAATATATTCAAACTGTTTTCTTCACCTAAAATTTGGTATGATTGATTTAGATAGGAGTTTGTACCAGAAGTTGAATTGCGAATTGAATAAAACAAAGCACAGTTCCTAGGTGATCGACCCATATCAAAACGTCGTGATTGAAATTTGTTGTCTAAACGATCCATTTCTAAAATCCATCCTGTGTATTCAGCACTATTTAAATTATTGACTAGGTCTTTGTAGTTTGTGTTGTCGGAAGGATAAGAGTAGGAAGCTGTATTTAGTAACTCTCTGTTGGAGAAAGTGTCGTTTTTAATCTGGTCTAATGCTATATTATTCTTAAAATATTTTTCTATAGCAAAGAAATTACCTCGATTATTCGATGTTTGAAAGTTGGTAAAACCCAAATAAATATTGCCCAACTCAATGGGTCTTGGAATTAATGTGGGATGGAAATCAATAAAACTTTGAGTCGTTGTAGTGGCGTTTTCGTTAATATTGAAAACTACGTCTGATTTACTGAGTTTGCTCATTAGCTTGCCAGAGCTATCTATTCTATGGGAAAGAATAATCTGAGAATTCGCAAAGGTGCGTAAGTTAGTATTGCCAGAGTAGTTCTTGAAATTCCCACTTCTATTGAACGCCAATCCCATTAATTTTTGATTGGCATTTGGGATATTAAAAGTATTAGTTTTGGAATTTATTATTGTATTTTTTCTTAACGAATAAGACAAAGTTTCTTTATTACTAAATTGTGTATCTCGTTCACAAAAGTATTTGTCAAAAATGGTTTGGGATTGAACTGAGGAGGTGGAGAAAAAACTTAAAGATACAATTATAGTGCTAATAGTACGGGTGTATTTCATGGTACAAACTTAAATAACAAAGGTCACTCCAATGGAGTGACCTTTGTTATTTAATTATTAAAGTAAGTTATTAAATTATTACTGATTGCAGTATTAATTATTTAACAAAAACTTTAATAGAATCTCTTTTGTCGTTGCTAGATACTACTACAGTGTAAAGACCTACTGGCATTCCATCAACTTTAACTGAATCACCAGAAACAGTCATAGTCTTAACCAATTTACCACTCAAATCGTATACTTGAACATCGCTGATTTGGTTTTTAGTAACACCTTCAATGTTAACATTAATCATTCCTTCTGAAGGATTAATTGCATTTAATTCGATACCAGCAGTTGCAAAATCAACATTGTTGTTTGAATTGTTGTTAGAAGAACCACCGAAAGGAGTAGCTACTGAACAATAATCTTGTGAAGGATCTAATTCCATACCATTAATTTCGGCTGAAAGTATACCACGGAAAGGAACATCTTTAATTAAACCAGAAACACGAGCATCTAATGTGTCGTTAGATCCAAAACCTGAACCTTGGCTAATCAATGCATTTGCATAGAAACCATAGTCAGAAGCAAAAGTTGCATATTTCTTAACGGTGCTGATTGTTGGATATACACCTTGACCTACGGTAACGTTGTAACCGATGTTCTTGATGTTGTCAGAAGCACCTTTGAAGTTAGATGTTTGATAGTAACGAATCCAGTTGTCTTTATTGTCTTTAGGGAAAGTATTAGCTGAGTTGAAATAAGTTACGCTGCTACCTACAGTCATGTCGTTTACGCAATAGTTCCATGCATTGAATGCAAATTGAGGACCCCAAGCAGAATCTAAATTGTTCGCAGTGTTTTGGTCATCAACGTGGAATGCTTGATCGTATCCGTGTACGATAGAGTTGAAAATACGAGCCGAAGCGTTTTTGTCGATAGAGAAACCAGTCATAGAACGAGCGTTTGAACTAGAACCACCGAAAACATAACTCTTACCTACAATTGCACGTGCACCAAATGCGGTTACGTTAGTAATTACTGGCATTGTTTTGCGAGGATGGTTGTTGTTCTTGTTAGAAATTTCTGCTAAACGAGAACGAGATACGTCACGAGATGCTGTATCCAAGCGATAAACTAACACGTTTTGGATAGTACCTTGGTAACCTCCATCAAAATCCAAATCGTCATCTAATGTGTTTAAGATGAACATGTTTTTTACGTTCACGGCACCACCAAAGATTTCAATTGCATCGTCATTTGCATAAGCAACTTGTAAGTTTTTCATTACTGTGTTGTAACCAACACCGTACAAAGAGAATGAATTTAATTCATTACCAGAACCAGTTGCACCTACGTTTAAACCAGCGTAGTTAACTTGTACATAAGTATAAGCACCAGAATTATCCGCTTCTTGATTACCTCCTACTAAATAAGGTCTTTTAACATCAAGACCCTCGATGTAAGACATGTTGCCCATTCTACCTGCAGTACCCGCATTGGTAACGTCACCTGCGATAGGAGCTCTACCAGCAATAACAACACCACCCCAATCTCCACGACTACGTGTAGATTCAGAGGAAGTAAAAATGATAGGTGAATTAGAAGTTCCTGCAGCATAAACACGAGATTTTGGCAATTGCACAAAAGCTGAGAATGTAGTGTGAGAACCGTAAATAATGGTGCCGGCAGGAATGTTCATGGTAACCCCTGAGTCAATGTGAACAACACCGGGCAAATAGTAACATGGTTTGGTTAAGGTAACTGTAGTACCTGAAACTGTCCAAGGACCAGATGTAGTCAATTTACCACGAGTGTGACGACCAGCATACTGAGTAGTTCTGTAACCATTCAAGTGACCTCCATGACGAACGGTGTTTTGAGAGTTTGCGTCACGACCTACGTGGAAAGTAGTGTCTAAAACGTAACAATCACAACTAACATAAGTGTTTTTGATGCTACTCAAATTCACTTCTTGACCAATGCGTGCTAATGCAAAGGTGTCTGCATTTTGTGCTGATGCAATACCAGCAAATGCAAATGAAACTAACGAGAAAAATAATTTTTTCATGATGTCACAAAACTAGAGGTGCATCATTTCGCAACAGTTATTGGAATATGAAGAAAAAATGAAATCTAGTGGAGTTAAAAGAACTAGTTTATTTAGAGTTTAATTTTTTTTATAAATAATTGATAATGAAATATATAAAATTTGAATATTAATAAAATGTTAAAACAAAAACATTAAAACAATAAAATAAATTTAACTAAGTATTTATTTTTAAATATGATTTAATAATGCTGAAAATTTCTTGGAATTAATTTTTATTCATAGTAAACTTACTCGAAACCTATATTGTCGATGTGAATTTTTTAATGGTACGAATTTGTACAACTTGGTTTCTGCAAATGTTCTTGCAAATGAGGTTTCTTTGAGCAACCCATACCATTCCGTCTGATTTTCTGCACATATTATCTAAACGACAAAA
>CAYPYX010000109.1:365-5413 GCA_964415065.1 uncultured Rhizobium sp. | reverse complement strand
ATTATTGGTTTTGGGGGATGTTACATGCGTTGGCCTTGGTATGGGATATTTTCACCAGCGATTGGAGAATAAAAGTAAAGTCATTCGTTCCCAAATGGATATATCGAAGCTTTTCAATTGCATTGACTTTTACATTTTTGGTGTATAGCGGAATTTACTTCAAAGCGAGCTCGTTTGAAGTAGCTAACGGAATCATCACAAAAATTCTTCGGGAACTTGATTTTAGTTTGATTTCAGATTGGGTGAATTTATATCCTTGGGTTCTAGTGATTACCTTATTTGTGGCTGTTATTCAATTCACTTTGGGAAGTGTTTATCCCAAAATAGAGAGAAGTATTGAATCCATGCACTGGATAATATTTTCCTTAATTATGGTGGTAATTATTTTTATTGCCTACCAATTTGAAAAATCTTCCCCGCTACCCTTCTACTATTTGAAGTATTGATAATCACAATCGATGGTATTTAATAGTACCACGTTGTTACCCTCCCCCCAAAAGATCAATTAATTTTTCCCGCCAACTTATACGCTATAAAACCCACCCATTCATGAAGTAAATTCTGCATTTTCTCCATGGCTAATGTACTCGGAATAATGTAACTTGAAATACTATAATTGCGGTCTGCATTTCCCAAATGTTGCACCGGATAGGGAACGATTTTTATTTGATACTTTTCATAACAAGCAATGGAACGTGGCATATGTGCAGCACTTGTTATCAATAATATGGGTTCATCAATGGACAAACTATCGAGTATCCTTTTTGTAAAAAGTGCGTTTTCCGTTGTGTTTCGAGAATGGTTATCTGCAATTACTTTGGTAGTGTCTAATTTGAAGCGCCACAAATAATTTTTAGCATTATCGGCATCAAAAAATCGTTTGTCAAAAATATTGGAATTACCACCACTTAAAATTACTCGATCGAATCTGTTATGTATCAGACCTTCCATCCCAGATAATAAACGCTCCGATGCATCATTCAATCGGTACCAATGGGAGTGAATATTATAGGTTCCAAAACCACCTAAAACAACAGCTGTTTTAGGGAAATTCGAATCCGAATGGATTTTCTTGGATGATAAAGGGGTTTCCCACCATATCAATAATTCATTTGTTAAAACACTATTTCCAAATACAAAGAGAATTATCAGTGCTCTAATCAAATGAGCTCTAGCTTGATGATAATAAACAGAAATCACAACTCGCTTCCAGCCCGTTAATGGATTAGGTCCAGGATTTTTCAAACGTAAAAAAGCTAACACTAAGAAAAACATCACCCAAAATAATGGGTTGATTGCAAAATGAAGGATTTTGCTTACGAAGAAGAACATATTGTGCTCAAAGGTACGGAGATATAGAGATAATTCGAAGTTGTAACTCTACTTTTGAATTTCTAAATAACGCAACCTGTATGAAACGCACTCATTTTGAAATCGGATTTTTTGAATTCTTTATCGAATTGTCTAAAAACAATCAAAAAAGTTGGTTTGACGAAAATAAAAAGCGATATGAGTCTGAAGTAAAACTGCCGTTTCTAGGATTTGTTGAACGATTAATTGAGTTGATGATTCAGGAGAATCCGAACTACAATGGTTTAACTGCTAAAGAATGTGTATTCCGTATCTATAAAGATACTCGTTTCAGCAAAGATAAAACTCCTTACAAAACATTTTGTTCTGCATCATTGCATATAGGTGGTCGAAAAACGATGTGGCCCGGGGGCATTTATTTTGAATTGGGAGCTGAAAGTTGTTCTGTTTATTCGGGTGTTTATTTGCCTGAAAAGGAAGATTTATATAAATTAAGATCGAATTTAGTTGCTGATCCTCAGCGATTAAGTAGGGTCATTTCTGAACCGGTATTCAAAGAAACTTTTGGAGAAGTACTTGGAGAGAAAAACAAGATTCTACCACCGGAATTCAAAAAAGCAGCCTTAGAACAACCGTTGATTTACAACAAACAATTTTACATCCGTCACGAGTTTGAACCGGAAGTAGCTTTAGAACCTAATTTTGATTTATACATCATCGATAAATGGAAAAAAGCACAACCCTTTAATGATACATTGTTGGGATTGTAAGTCCTAAACTAAATACTATATTATGAACAATACAATCTCCTACTCGGAGATTACTAGACGTATTACTTTTCCATCGATGTTTAAAAAGTATACACCGGATGTAAAATGCTGTAATTGAATTTCAAATGAATCATTCGAATTTAAAATTTGAAAATTCATTTTCTTTCCAGTAACATCTAGAATTTCAATTAAATCGAAAGAGTTTGATGAACCAAAATTTTCGAAATCTAATCCATTAATATAAAATCTGCCGTTAGACGGATTGGGATACACCTTAATCGTTTTGTTCACAACCGTATTTACTTTGGAAAATGTACCATCGGATTTTACAATAATTGCAAATCGATCTTCTCTAGATAAGCCAGAACTACTCACATCAAAATCATATTCAGTTTGATTGATAGGATGAATTGGCAACAATGAATCTAATTCCCTATCCCACAAATAAAACTCCAAGTATTTCATCTGCAACGGTTTAAATACAGCTTTGTATTTCAAACCTCTGTAGCGCAATAGACTTAAATTCAACGTATCCGAACTTAAGTTATAGTTTTGCTTTACGATACTGTATCGATTTAATCCCTGTTTAACACTTAAATTTTCGTCCAAATTATCCGCTTTGGTTGCATCATCTTCGTCGAAATCAGAATTATATCCCTCACCAAACAACAACAATAATCCATCCGTAATTATTGCATTCGTGGAATCCGTGGAATACAGTTGCATTTTAAGCTCCGAAAAATTCATTTCTTCCTTAAAAGTAGATGTACGATTCACGTTTTCAATATACTGGTTGGATAAAATTAAAGTAGCAGATCCTGCGTTTTTGGTCTTCAAAAAAGCAGCTTGACCCGGCATTAAGTATTTATTAGCCGCTGAATTCGAAGCATTGCTTCCCGCGGGCAATGACACCGTAACATAGGCACCTCGTGTGTTTATGGTGGGGTCCCAAATATACATTACATCCGATTTGAAATTGGAATTCACATTGTTATCGGCCAACAACAAAGACATATTCAAAGGGGCTTGAAACGGATTTCCTACGAATACATCCGAATTCGAAGTAGTTCCCGCGGGCATGGTAACTGTAACATTTCCAGTATTCAATGTTCCGGTTGTTCTTAAAGTGGTATTGTTGGGAGTACTTGTGTTCTTGGTTAAATCAATCGTTCTATCACCTCTTATCAACATGCGATATGGAGTTCCTGCCGTAATTAAATCGGTAGAGTTATTATTGGTTGAATTAACGGGATCCCAAAACTTGAGAACATTATTGTACTTGAATAAAGAAGCATTACCTGCAACGGTGATATCGGTTCCATTGGCTCCAGAGCCTGTAATATGGGTTCCTCTACCCGAAACATTTGCACCACCTTCCTGCCAATTATTATAAATCGAGGAGCTGCTGTTTACGGCACTGCTAATTAAACGAAATGCTCGTTTTGCGGGAATATAGGATTCCACTGTTAAATTCCCCGTTACCGAAGCATCCGACGCTATTAGGGCATTCGCTGTTTTTGTGGCAGTACTCTTCAGCGTAACGTTGCCATTTGCATTAAATGTACCTGTAGTTCCTTCTAATTTTTCATTAATTTCTAGTGATGTGCCCGCGGTTAAAGTAAAACTCGAACTTCCAAATGATAACACTTTTAATGCGTTAGTAACTCCTGTAGTGGTTTGAGACAAATTCAAAGTAGTATTCGCAAAAAATCGTTTCAAAAGAAGTTGTGAATTTAAACTTCCCACAAAAACACCCGAACCCGTAAAGCCACTTTTAAGCACTAAATATTTATCATTCAACGTAATGGTTTTACCACTTGGCAAAGTCAAGTAGTTGCAAAACAAATTGCTGGATAAAACGGGACTGCTGCTTGAATTTGCATCAATTTCCAAATCCATACCATTCTGTGGTGCAGTGTATTGTGACCAGTTGGTAGAATTTGAAAATGTGGAATTGGATTCGCCAAACCAATGATACTTTACAGGAACTATGGTATCCTGTGCTATTAAATTCGAAGATGATCCGGTTAATGAAAAATTATTGAACGAAGCGGGATTGGTTCCCATACCATCCAGAATTTGACTCACATCGGAATTGGAACTTGACGCAGTACCATAGTTAAAATTATAAAAAGAAATCAATCCCGAAGTGGAATTGGGCAACGCTTGATATCTAAATTGTTCTACCTGTGCTTGGGTTCTTGCTGTCGACCAAATTCGAACTTCATCTATTACAATTGAAGAATGAGCTGTTGGAGTCGCACCAGATATGGGCGCTGCATCCGCACCAATGGTCATATAATCAGCACCATCCAATCCATGCGAAACCATCGATGAATTGCTAGCCGATCCAGAATTCATAGATTCATCTTCCCAATAAATAGTAGCTACGCCGTTGTTATATACACAGGCAACATGATACCAAGTATTCAATGATAACGTGGGCCCTACAACCTCGGAAGTAGATCCACCACTGCGCATCCACCAACGTAATTGGTTTGAAGTGTTAACATAACTTATCATGGCATTGGGTGTAGATACCAAATCATCATAAATATCTAATATATCCTGCTTTTTACTACCTGTTTTTAATTTTACCCAATATTCAGTTGTGTAAGAATTTGTATTGGAAGTGGTTAGAGGCGCGTATAAATAATCATTGGTTCCATCAAAGTCTAATGAGTTGGGAGCAAAGAATGTTTTCAATCCAGAAATGCGCGTTGCACCTCCATAAATGGTTCCATTGATTGAGCTATTATTGGTAGAGTAATTGGAAATGGTTGTTCCTGAAGCTTCATCCATTTTAAAATAAGCCACCAACCCCGTCTCGTTTTTCTTGGGATTACGGGTCATGTAATCATTGATTTGCGCTTGAGTTCTTGCAGTGCTCCAAAATCGAACTTCATCCAAGCCTCCCGTGTAATAGTTATCATTCCAGCAAAGGTTATAATTACCTAAAATATTGGC
>CAYPYX010000109.1:0-355 GCA_964415065.1 uncultured Rhizobium sp. | reverse complement strand
CTAATTTACCGTTTACATACAGATATTGCATGGTTCCAGATTTTACAAATGCAATATGATACCAAAGATTGGCTTTCAATCCTACATTCGTTGTTAATACATCGTATCGAACCGAGCTGGTTTGATCGGACATATCCGTGTGCAATTCCCCCCCTTTAATGTAAATACTGGGATTTCTAAAATTCGCTCCACCGGCATTTTCACGACCTAAAATTGTATGATAATTTGATCCAGTAGCTGTTGTAGTATTGGTTTTTATCCAACATTCAATGGTAAAATTCTGAACTCCATCGCTGTAAATTGAACTATTTAAACCTACATAATCGTCTACACCATCAAAATTCAATGCATTTTG